>CAYUDJ010000012.1:0-15677 GCA_964443635.1 uncultured Candidatus Saccharibacteria bacterium
TGTCTGGCAAACATTTTCTTATTCCCGTGTTTGATGCAGCATGGCATTACGATAGCTAAAAGGAAAACGGGGGGAGCCTATGTGTAAAATCCCCCACATTATTCAGCTCACGACTTTGGTCGCGGGCTGATAGTGAAAAATAATTTGCTCGTTATTATAAAAAATTCCTAACTGATCTTCGCACTACTCCATGCAACCTCAAACATCATTTTCATAAAATCAGCAAAAGCTTTGTTCGAAATGATAGTGGAGTGAAGCCCTGCATCCCAAACAGTTATCGAAACCTTATCCTGCCAAATAGAGATGTTCACATTAGGATCATATACCTCTTTTGGTAAAAATCTGATTTCGCGCAACTTGAACTTTGAGTCTTCAACTTCTTCTTTTGAATACCTGGATACCGGCTGAAGCAGTCGGGCTGTTATTTTCTTTTTCATACGTTGTTCACGATATTTTACTAAACGATCTCGGGCGACAGTAAAATACGCAGGATCGCCACCAAAACGAAGTACCTCAGTATCTTTCGGTTGATTCAGCGAACGATAGAAAGTGTCGACAAAACCATCTTCTCCTTGCAGATGTTCAATCTCTATCGGTTCTGAACCAGCTGCAACAGGGAATAGTGCTGCCAAACGTGGAATGATATTTTCAAGCGAAGATTTTTTGGACGCGATTTTGTTCTCTTCAAACGAAAGATAATTTTTGAGAGCTTTTGGGTGTTCGATATAGAAGTGACGACGTTTACCACTTGCCGAAATCTTGAGCACGCCACGTTCAAGAAGCCCCTCGCAGGCCAACTGTACAGAAGAGCGGGGGAGTTTGAGTTCATTGGTGATGTCTTGGATACCCATCATGTTTTTCTTGAGCAACAACATGCAAACCTGGGTCTGTGTTCTATCTAGTCCGATCTCAGCCAATGTTTCCCTTATTTCTTGTGGTATTTCGAGCATAAAATGACAAATATTTTTGTTAAATGCTAAATAAATCTATATAAATCCTTATATTTAATGATTATACGCTTTATAGTATGACAATCTATATTGACATTATCCTGTAGAGCTGTTATATTGTTCTCAGAACCTTGGAACGATTCGAGGTTCTGTAGAGAAATGTTCTTTAAACCTTAAAAAATAAAATATGAAATCGCTAACAGCAAACATTATTTGGGCAATAGCTACCCTTGGATCTATGGCCATCGTAGGATGTGCCGGATATTATGCAGCCCACAGCACTGGCCGCGAGCAGTCAGGATACGACATGATTTTATTTGTCGCCTTGGCAATAATGCTAACGCTATTTGACCTCAACGACACGAGAGGTGGAGAGTGGCTACCCAAAGCAGTAGGACTGCTAAGTATCCTTTTCGCTATAGTGTTTGGCATACACTACTTTGGCGGAGATGGTGCTCTTAAGGCCCTGCTGACATGGTCATGGTAAGTAGAGATACCAACAAATATCTACAGGTTTATGCTGACACCTTATTGTGAAGTCGGCACCATTTTTGAGATCGTCAAAGAATTGGTGGTTTCAAAATCGGAATTTGTTCTTTCACTTAAAAAATAAAAATATGAAAAAACTTTTATGGCTATTAGCCGTATGTTTTTGCACTACATCCTCTTTCTCACAAGAGGCGATCAGGCATAGCCTTGCAGTAGCTAAAAACGGAAAACAGATTTTAACACTGAATGGTAAACCTTTTACCGGCCTACGCATTGAAGCGCTTGCCTATGAAAAGCGGATTTTGGCACAACCAGATGACCAGCAATTGTTACTGATTAACGAAGACAAAACCGCAGGAGAGCTGGGTGGCACTGATGACCGCCTACTATTTATGCAAAACAAACAGAGCGGTTTTTGGGAGTTGATTTTGACTACGGCGCTTGCAAACGGGAAGGTAATAGAAAATGCGTTTGTAGTACCGGATACTGAAATTACAGTGTTTCTAGGCGACAAAAAAGCCGACAAGCCCTGGAAGACAAAAAGTATACCGCTGCAATAAAAGATTTTGGTGTTTGGGGCAAGCAATTGCTTGCCCTCATTATTCAGCTCATCAAATATTTGATGGGTTGATAGTGAACAAGTTCTTTCAAATTTAAAACAAAATAATTATGGAAACAAAAGTTTCAGAAAGCATGCAATTTTTAATTTATGATAGAGAAGGTTCAATTACCTGGCTCAATGAATTTAAAGAGAAAATTGACACACTGCCACACGCAGAAGATTTTCGTGGAGCACATATAATTTGTAACGAAAACAAAATTGGCGGCAATCATTTACAGAACTGTCATGGCGTTACTATTGCACTTGAGATACTACGCAGAGAACCAAAGGCAAAAGTTGTTTTGTATGGAGTGCTTCCAATGGAGTATATACGCAAACGCAAGCCGGAAATTGATGTAGTACTTAAACATGAGAATGCACGGTTTATTGAAATGCCGTTTACACCTGAAGCATTCGGAAATGTATTCCGCACTGCGAAGGATGTGCCTACACCGGTATACACCGTAAGTGATGAAGCAAAGAAATACCTCAGCCACATTTTCCATGACTTGAAGTATGTTCCAAGTTGGGATAGCCCAGAAGCATACGGAAACACAAAGTTTCAAAGTATTATGGAAAAAGTTAAGGAGTATTTCCCCAGCCTTGCTGGCGAAGAACCTGTTGTCATTATTGAATTTCTAAAATCAGTTTCTGATTCGAGAGAAGAGGTGATGAAAGGGGTACGACTTTCAGGTGTATATTGCGACATTGAAGGAACACTGCTTGTTGATGAAACACTCAACCTTAAAGTTTTCGCCACACTAAAGTGGTATGAAGAACAAGGAAAGAGTGTGACACTATGGACTGATGGGGATATACAAAAACTTCAACCAAAAATTGAAGCGTTTGGTATAACCTATCAGATCAAAAGTAAGTTCGACCATGCTGGCGCTATTGCTGAAATCGTCATCGACGATCAGGATGAATATACCTTCAGTGCACGGACAAAGATCTCTGCTGAGAAATTTATCCAAGCGAATGCGATCTAACAGGAAAAGTCCAACCAAAGCATCGTGAAATCATGAGTAACGATGCCTCTGGCTAAGATGAATCTATACATCTTGAAAACAACCAAACATAGACGGAGTACTCGCACAACACTTCGTAAACCGAAATCAAAACGTTGGGCATATATAAAACATGGCAAGTTTCCACTTGCCTCCCTTTTTGAGAATTGAACTTCGGTTGAGTTCTCAAAATCGGAAACACATTGTTCATTTAAATTAATAGTATGAAATCTATTCAAGATTTTTTGATGGGCCTTAGTATCATGCTCCTGATAATTGGTGGATACATTTGTATCCCCGAAGGACACTACGAAAGAACCATCATCGGTGAAGATTTACCTGCCGAACTTGCAGAAGTTTATTCCGAACATGTAATTGATTATCCAACAAGAAATCAATATCTTTTCGGTGGCTCCTTAATCGGAATAGCGCTACTGCTAGGAGGTGGGGTTATTATCATTGCCAATAGAAAAGTTTTGCAACCCTAAACAGGTTGCTTTTTTATTTTCCAAAGCGCATAGTTTCACACATGAAAACTTTCTCACAACACGTCGTCGAACTTGCACTCATGATCCCAAAAGGGAAGGTGTCAACCTATGGAGATATCGCGCGAGCAGCAGGCGGTGGAGGACAAGCTGCGCGTTCAATCACTGGCATACTCGGCAAAGCATTTCATACAGGAGAAAAACGAATACCGTTTCATCGCATTGTGTACGCCGGCGGCAAAGTTTGGCTTGATGATACTTATCGCGCACGTCGCATGAAGCTGTACAAAGAAGAAGGTATCGAGGTGGACAAAAAAGGGTTCGTTGTGGACTTCCACGACAAACTCTACGAATTCAAGTAATCGTTTCACAACATCTTGAGTTTCTCTTGATATTTGTTTCATATACTTTTGATATGAAATTTTCGCGAATACAGAGCGCGCAGTTGTCAGGACTGAGCGCAACGAGTGTGGTCGTAGAGACCGATATTTCGAGAGGTCTCTACCTTTTTCAGATTGTAGGGCTTCCTGATAAAGCAGTAGAAGAAAGTCGCGAGCGTGTCATCTCGGCCCTGCGTAATAGTTTGGATAAAAATCCGAAAGCAGAAAATCACAAAGTCATCGTGTCACTCTCTCCTGCAGAGTTGCGCAAGGAGGGTGCGTACCTTGATATCGCAATCGCGCTCGGCTATCTCACTGCGACCGAAGAATTATTATTCGACAGCCAGGGAAAAGTATTTGTCGGGGAGCTCGCACTCAATGGCGATGTGCGCCCCGTGCGTGGCATGCTCTCAATCGCGCAGTGGGCAAAACAGCAGGGTATCAAAGAACTCTTTATTCCAGCAGGCAATAAACGCGAAGCGCAGTTGGTAGATGGTGTGACATTCTATCTCATACCAACACTGACCGATCTTGTTTCACACCTTCGAGGAGAGAAGAGTTTGGAAAAAGCAGAACACCAATCGTTTCACACGAGCCCAAAACAAGCATCAATCGACTTCGGGGATGTGCGTGGGCAGCTCCAAGCCAAGCGCGCACTCACGATCGCGGCGAGTGGCGGCCACAACATTGTGCTCTATGGTCCACCAGGTACTGGCAAAACTATGCTTGCAAAAGCGTTTCATGGCATCGTGCCCTCCCTTGATAGTAATGAGTATCTCGAAGTTGCAACGGTGTACTCAAGCATTGGACTCATTGATGACATGCTCGACGGTGCAGTACCGCTTCGTTCGCCCCATCACAGCGCATCACATGTTGCGATCATTGGTGGAGGAAGCAATCTGCGTCCAGGAGACATCACACTCGCACACAGGGGGATTCTCTATCTCGATGAATTCCCAGAGTTTGATCGGCGTGTCATCGAAGCATTGCGCGAACCGATTGAAGATGGACACATCACCGTTGCACGAGCAAAGGGAAGTATCCGATACCCTGCGAGATTTATTTTGCTCGCTGCAATGAATCCCTGTCCGTGCGGATATCGCGGTAGTGGTATCAAACCATGCAAATGCTCTGCCATAGAGCTCGCGCGCTATACCAAAAAACTTTCAGGTCCCATCATCGATCGCATCGACATCTGGGTACCCGTTGCACACGTCGAATACGAGACACTTCATGACACGGCAGTAGGTAACGAGAGTGACGATGTTCGAAAGAGAGTAACACGAGTGCGAGATATTCAGCACGCTCGCTATGGCAAACTCAACAGTATTCTCTCATCAAGCGAAGTGCAAAGTACGAGCGGTATATCAGATGCAGCAAAACGAGAACTACAAATATATGCGGAGCGCCTGCGTCTGTCACCGCGTGTGTATATGAGAACAATCAAAGTCGCGCGTACTATCGCAGATCTCGATAACAGTGCCACAATCGAAACACCTCATATACTAGAGGCCTTGCAGTACCGTCCGAAGTTTGATTGACATTTCTTAGTCTGTAGGTATAATCAGCGAAACTCAAAACGCATGAAAAATAAAAAAATATGCTTTGTTACAAGTGGGGCAAATCCGGACCACACTGAAGCAATTAAAGACGCTCTTGAAAAAATTCTTCCCCGAAAAAAAATCTTCCTTCACATCGTGAACCCTCTGCCCCATCATCGTCCGTTTCCATTAACCATAATGGAAACACTGGATCTATTTGATAAAAACATAGATGCCATACTAGATTCGTATGCAAAAAATCCTCCCAAGGAAACTTACGATGCAGTGTACGCTCTCAGTTTTGCTATTGGGACAACTATAAACGATGTTCCGAAACCAGCCGTATTAATTTGTGCGGCCGCAATGAAAAAAAGAGGTTGGGCAAAATATGAACATACACTTGGTGATGCGGTACCTCTGCGGCATGAAATGCGAAAGTTAGCAGCCGAAGGGAACAGCGTTCATAAAGCGTCGGAGCTTGTATACGGTGGAGACTTTGGATATGAGCTTTTAAGCACCGGGAGTCAGAAAGAATGGCTCTCAAAAGCAATGGTGGAATTATTACAACCCTATTTTTAAATTAAAAAACTGTACGAAAAATCCCTCACACAATGTGAGGGATTTAAATTTTTAAAAATGAGTTCCTTTTTTGAATACAGAGAATGTATTGCGAGCACCAGTTCCTCGTTCTTCGTAGTGAAGGTGTGGACCAGTAGAGTTGCCAGTGTTTCCTGAAAGCGCAATTGTTTCTCCTTGCGAAACTTCATCGCCAACTGACACAAGAATCTTTGAAAGGTGAGCATAGAGTGTCTGTGAACCATTTGGATGGTTGATGATAAGACAGGTACCATAGCCGCGGCCACATGCGACTGCGAGCACTTTACCTGATGCAGAGGCCACTACTTTTGTACCGATCGGTGCACCAAAATCGATTGCATTGCCATCATGCATTCCTTGGGTAAGGATCGCACCAGGGATAGGGTTGATAAATTTTGATGTACTTTTTGTAGATACCTTGGCATCATCATCGTCATCATCTTTTGCTACTGTTGTGACAACTTGTTTAGTGACAGTTGTAGTTGCGGGAGCTTTTGCTTGTGGAGTAGTTTTCGCAGGGGCTACTTTCTTTGGAGCAGGAGCAGCGACTGGCTCAGCGCCCGGAATAACAAGCTTGGTACCTACTTTGATCGCATCAGGCTTGATATCGTTGTAGTCGAGGATGTCTTCAGTACTTGCACTGAACTTAGTTGCGATACCAGAGAGGGTATCACCTTTTTTCACGGTATATTCAACGCCACTGACGGGAAGGATAAGGAGATCTTGTCCTGGTTTTATTGTAGAAGTAGTAGTGAGTTCATTGGCCCAACGAATCGTATTGGTTGAGACATTGAATTTTTCTGCAATACCACCAAGTGTGTCACCAGTCTGGACAGTGTAGACCGTGATGACTGGTTTATCATGATCAGGAGATGATGCTTCTTCTTCGGCATCATTTGTGAGTTCTTCCACTGAAGCAGTAGTTACCCGTTCGTCTTTGACCACATTGTTTGCAGAAGCACGCAATGCAAGCTGTTGTGCAAATACATGGAACACTGCACCGTTGATGATGAGAAGTGTAAACGTTATGAGGAGCATGCGGGAGCGCCGCGGACCCTTTGTTTGTTGAGGCAACATAGTTACAAAGAGAAATGATACCAAGAATACGAGCGTGATTGTGATTTCACCAACTATACAGTTATATGTCAATCATTTTTGACCAAAAAAGGCTTGTATTGGTCACTTTTGACAAGACAAGGGCCAGTTGTTGTTGTATAAAATGGCAAATAGGCCTTATAAATCAATGACGCTTCTGATTTTTGATTTCCTCGGGTACACTAAGAATCCATGACCAACTCCACTTCTATTGATTTACTCGCAGGTCTCAATGACGCCCAAAAAAAAGCAGTGATCACCACCGAAGGTCCGCTCTTGATAGTGGCGGGAGCAGGTGCAGGCAAGACCAAGACTATCGTGCACCGTATCTGTCATATTGTAGAAAAAGGGGCAGCTCCATCTGCAGTACTGGCTGTAACATTCACCAACAAAGCAGCAAAAGAAATGCGCGAGCGTGTCCACGGACTCCTTGCAACACTACCGATTTCAAGCTATTCAAATGGAACTCCATTTGTCAGCACCTTTCATAGTCTCGGCGTTTTTTTGTTGCGACGATTTGGTGCGTACAACGCGACCGTCAAGCGTTTCACTATTCTCGACGACAGTGATACGATGTCTATCATCAAAGAATCGATGGTCGCTCTCGGGCTTGATCCAAAAGTGCACGATCCGCGCGGTATCAAGAGCATCATCTCGCGCTCTGCAAATGCCAACATCGCCCCCGAACAACTCATGAGCGAGTCCAATCCCAACTATCGCCTCGCGGGTCGCATCTGGCAAAAATATAGTGCTGAAAAAGAAAAACAAAAAGCGCTCGACTTTGATGATCTCCTGTTACAGACAACTGAACTGTTGGAAAAAAATAAAGAAGTACGAGACTGGTGCCAGAGTACTTGGACCCATGTCCATATCGATGAGTATCAAGATACCAACGATGTGCAATATCGTCTTGCAAAAGCGCTCGCCGGCGACCGTAAAAATCTCTGTGTCGTAGGGGACAGTGATCAAAGTATTTATTCATGGCGCGGCGCAAACATCAAAAATATTTTAGAGTTTGAACAAGACTATCCAGAAGCAACCGTTGTGCTCCTCGAAGAAAACTACCGCTCAACCAAACACGTGATTGCAGCGGCAAATGAAGTAATCAATAAAAATAACTATCGTACACCAAAGACGTTATATACAAATAACACTGAAGGCGAGCTCGTATCACAATACAGTGCATATGATGAAACTGACGAAGCACGATTTATCGTCGAGCGCGCAATCGAACATATTGACCAAGGAACAGAGCCAGAACAAATCGCCGTACTGTTTCGTACCAATGCGCAGTCACGATCGCTTGAAGAAGCATTTCTCTCATACAACATTCCATACCAAGTACTCGGCGTGAAATTCTTTGAACGAAAAGAAATCAAAGATGTATTGTGCTATTTGCGCGCATCATTGAATCCTGACAGCCTCATCGATATCAAGCGCGTCATCAACACACCAACACGCGGTATCGGCAAGGTCACGATTGGTACACTTTTTGCTGAGGGCAAGTCAGCACTGTCTGGCAAGGCACTCATATCAGTGACACATTTCTATGACTTACTTGATACCATCCGTGACTACACAGTCGAGCATAGCGTCTCTGAAATTTTGAAATACATTATTACGGAGAGTGGTATGGAGCGCAGCTACAAAGCAGAACCTGATGGGGAAGAGCGCCTTGAAAACTTGCGCGAGTTGGTGTCCCTTGCAGTGCGCTACGATCATCTCCCTCACGAAGATGGGCTCGAAAAACTCCTCGAAGAAGCAACACTCATGAGTGACCAGGATAATCTCGAAGCAGCACGTGGCGTCAAACTCATGACTATCCACGCTTCAAAAGGACTTGAGTTCGATACAGTATTTGTCTCAGGTCTTGAGCAAGGACTCTTCCCCAGTCAGCGCGATAGCAAGGCCACCGGATCTGATGCGGAAGAAGAACGCCGTCTCATGTATGTGGCAGTGACCCGTGCCCGCCGCAAACTCTATCTCACCTATGCATCGATGCGCACTATATATGGTATGCGCGACATCCGCATGCCAAGTGAATTCCTGATGGATATTCCTGATGAACTCTTGATACGTGAGAGTAGGGAAGGAGAAAGTGGGTTTACGGTGTATTTGTAAATAAAAAAACCGCTGAATGTTCAGTGGTTTTTTATTATTTCAAGCACTTAAAAGTGTTTGATTATGAACTAGATATAATTGACTCATCTTCTCTCATAAGTCGCGTAAGTGATGGTTCAGTCTCGGTTCCTTCATTTACATAGAGTAGACCATCTTGCTCCACTAACTTAACGCCATTTTTGAAATACTCTCCATTTTCCTCTGTAACATCTTTATAGTTCTCGATGTTTACCTCTTTTGGTTGTTCTTGCGGCGTCTGATTAAATGATTCAAATCCCATATTTTAACTCATTATTTAATAAAGGTAAGTATAACAAAATTCTAAGGTATTAACAGTGTAGGAATATACTTCACAACGTACTCAGAACCTCACATTCGAACCTCTTTTCAAAAATGCGCTATAGTATGGAAATGAAAGCAAAAAAGTCCCTCGGACAACATTTCCTCAAGAGCGAGAAAGCATTGAAGCAAATCGTTGAAGCAGGGGATATACAACCTACAGACCTCGTGCTCGAGATAGGCCCGGGGCACGGCGTGCTCACCGAACGACTTATCCCGCTCGCTGATAAGGTCATCGCGATTGAAAAAGACCGCGAACTCATCCCAGTTCTCGAAGAGCGATTTATGGATAGTGTAGGAAAAGGGAAGCTCGAGATAGTCCAGGCAGACATCCTCAAATGGGATCCTGAGTCTATACATATATATAGTACGTCCTACAAACTCATCGCGAACATCCCGTACTACATCACCGGCGCAATTATTGAGCAATTTCTCAGTGCCCCTTTTCAACCAACCACCATGGTATTACTCATGCAAAAGGAAGTCGCTGAGCGTATCGTCTCCCGTGATGGCAAAGAAAGCGTGCTCTCTATTGCAGTCAAAGCGTATGGTGTACCAAGCATTGTCGGCAAAGTACCTCCAGGAGCATTCAATCCGCCTCCGACCGTCGACTCGGCGATCCTCTGTATCAAAGGTATTACAAGAGATTTTTTCAAAGACTGCGACGAGATACTTTTTTTCACCCTTTTGAAAGGTATCTTTGGAAAAAAACGTAAACAGCTCGGAGGAAGCCTTGCTGATATACTCAAAAACAAAGAACACGCTCTCGCTATACTCAACACACTCTCTATTGATCCAACCACACGACCGGAACGTCTAACACTCGCACAATGGAAAACTATTACCATCGAAGTCAAAAAAATAGTACACTAGTCGCAATGACACCAGAACAACCGGCACAACAATCATTCAAACCAAGTCGTCGATTTATTATCCGTGGGAGTATCGCAATCGGTATTGTCGCAATCATTCTCATCGTGCAGACCGCATGGTTCCGTGCACTGTTTCATAAAAAGCCGCTTACACCCGTAAACCAAACAGTAGGAGATATCATCACCCAAGACACCAACGGCAATGGTATCCCTGACTGGGAAGAAAAGCTCTGGGGGCTTGATCCAACAGTACTCTACACAAAAGGAGTGCCGAACAAGCAAATCATTGAGGAAAGAAAAAAGGCACTCGGAATGACCGATATTGCCGAAGAAGACCTCAACGATACCGACCGTCTCGCCCGACAACTCTATGCACTCACCACCGCATTGGGCCAAAATGAAAGTGTTGATGACCAAACATTGCAAGATATAGCGACAAAGCTCGGTTCCTCCGTCAATATCGAAGAACTCAGCAATACCTACTCAACAAAAGACATTCGAACCGTCCAAACAACACGACAATCCCTCCTGAGCTACTATGCCGCAATGGGTAAAATCATATCCAAATACGATACCAATACTGCAGATATCAATGTCATCATTACCGCCCTTGAAACAGGGGATACCAGTAGACTCCCTGAGCTTGCAAAAAGTGGCAGTCTGTATATGCAATACTCAAAAGAGATCAGCACACTGCCCGTCCCTGTCGGTGTCGCCTCATACCACCTCGCTATCATGAACAGCTTTGCAGGTATTGCGACATCGTTTGTATATCTCGGTGAGCTTGATGACAATGGTGTCAGTGCACTGACAGGGATTGCTATCTATCGAACCTACAATAGTAGACTCAGTGGTGCCCTCATTGGCATGAGGGAATATCTGACGAGATACGGTATACTATAAATCATACGTTATGAAGAAACTGCTACCATTACTTCTCATCGCAATCATCACCTGTGGCCCTCTGGCAGTATATGCACAGACATCTTGTGCCAATGGCACTATTGTTCCAACAGGAACTCGTTGTCCAGATACCGACGCCACAACTGACGTCCTTGGTCGCTTCAATCCAGGAATCACCTCAATGAGTGGTGGAGGAAACAGTTTTGACGGTATGAATTTTAGTGGTGTAGGAGGAGCAGTACTGGGTTGTACCAACATTGGGGAAAGTATCACAGGAGGTGTCTCAGATTTGTTCAAAAAAGCAAAAAATGCAGCCCAAAATGATTCACCAATCCCTAGTAATCCATCGAGCAATCCTGGCCCCGTAACTCCTGACATCAATCCGGGAGTTGATACAACCAGCGGAGAAGTTAATCCACAGACCAATAACCCTGTAAAGAATATCAAAACAGGAGACTCAACTTCCACAATCGGTGGCGGTTCAGGACAGCCCGTTGTTGATACAACTGCAAATATACAACTCACAAAAGTAGCGGCAGAGCTCAAGAAGCAAAGTCAGCGAGAAAACTGCCTCAACGGTGTCGCCTACGCAGTCGCAAAGAACCTTCTCCAGCAAGTGTCCAACAAAACACTCACCTGGATCAACACCGGTCTTGGCGGCAACCCATTTTATGTACGAGACATCGATTCATACCTTACCAATATCCAAAATGATAAAATCAGCACATTTCTCGACACTATCCCTACTACCGATCCTGTATTTGGAAATGCACTCCGTTCAGTAATCACCCAACAAGTAACTGGTAAAAGTGATGGGTTCCTCACTAAAACGATGGACACACCAGAAGCGCGAATATATGAGAACTTCCAAAATGACTTTACCCAGGGTGGATGGTCAGCACTTCTCAATCCTAATAATAATGCTATCGGTGCCTTCTTTAAAGCAACCAATAGACTCTCTGGAGAAATAAACACCGCACAACAAAATACCAAAGATGAACTACAACAAGGACAAGGGTTTCTCAGTATGAAGACCTGTGTTGAATACAGAAAAACAACCACAGATAGCAGTGCTAGCTCTACTCCCTACGATTCCTCAAGTGACTCACCACGGTCGAGTAATCCTTCAAACAATCCTGGCCCCGTAACTCCCGGTATCACTGCAGGAGTTGATACAACCACTAGTTCACCTCAGTACAAGTGCATTCGGTACGAAACGACTACGCCGGGTAGTGTCATTGCAGCACAAGCAAATACAATCAGTACTTCACCAGTACGCCAACTTGAAGCAGCAGATAGTATCAACGAAGTCTTGGGATCATTTTTTGACCAACTCTTGAACCGTCTGTTTTCAACAGGCCTCGGAGGTCTCAGTGGAGCTGGTATAGCAAGTGGTAATAATACTATTCGTGACTCACGAGGCAACCTGATTCAAAGTATCAACCAAGGTACTTCTGAAAACGCATTTGGGTATCAAACTGCAAGCGGGGGATTCAATGGGGAGTTTGACATCAGTCGACCACAACAACTGCGCGCAATCATCAAGACCCAGCAAAATTTCATTAATAAAACAAAAGATGTCCGACTGGTGATGGATCGCATCATTCCAACACTCGGCAAGCTCGACTATTGTGTTCCTGGTCCAAACCCTACGTGGAAAGTAGGAACCAACTACAATGCGGAGTTGTTTTTGAGCGCGCTCGCTGGCAAAGCACCCTCACAAACAGTGGGTAACACTATTTCTGCTCTTAGTAGTGTTGCATCGGGTATACCAGGTCCGGGTACGGTGATTGCCTTGGTTGGCACTGCAGTCGGTAGTCTCATCAATGTGTTTGGGGGTAAAACTCCAGTCAGTGTTTCTGCAAGCTCCCTTGAGCTGTTTGACAAAGTCACCAATACTGGACGTGAAATGAGTGACTTTAAACTAAACCGCAAACGATTCTTTGATGACATTCCGCTCGTGGACTACCTCTCAACAGCATATGACAGCCTGGTTGGAGATTATGAGAAAATATATGACCAAAAAATAATCCGTGCCGCTTTTGAAACAGCAAATCCTGGAAACCCTCTCAACCAGGGTCGCGTCAGTGACATCATTGATGAGACCAACAACCTCGTTTACTACAATCAAAGCATCAATGAATTTGATCGCCAGAATGTAGCAAATCTTACTGAGACAGAAGAAGCTGTCGCAAAACTAAATGCAATCCGTGACGAAGTAGAGTCTATCGTCGATACCGCAAAAAAGCGTTATATAAAGGAGCAGGCACGAAAAGGTATTGCACTCAACAAGAACAAGGTGACCGGAAAGCTCTGTATCGATGAAGCATACAACGTACAATTCCCAACAAAAGCTATTCTCGGCGACACGCGCAGTGAACTCAAACAGACTGATGCTGCACAAAAGATGATCGACCAATCAAATGCGGCGGGAATTTATTTCTATAACCATTTATAATACTTATTATGAAACTCCTCAAAATCATCATCACCATCATAGTTATCGTTGCGGTCATCACCGGTGCCGCATGGCTCGTAATGCGCAAGAAGGCACAAAACGAAAACAAACAACCGGCAACCTTTAAAGAGTTTATCTCAACCGATGTTCCATTGGAAACAATTGATCAAAACCAAAACCCTCTCAGTGGAAACTTTATTGATCAAAACCAAAACAGTATCGATGATCGAGAAGAAGGAAAAGGTCTAGATCAAAAAGATGTTGACCCTGGTACTCGTACGAGCTCTTTTACCGGATCAAGCATTAGCCCAGCAAGTAGTTCCAATAATGGGTCAAATGGAAATAACAGCACTCCTGGAGGAGGAAATACGCCCAATAGCGGAGGTGGTACAAGTACCCCAGGAAGAAATACCACACTACCTGATCGCACTATTATTACCATTCCAACAAAAGGTAGCCCCCTTACTTCTGAAACAGGATGCACCCCAGCAGACCTAAACATAACGTTTGACCCTACAGAACTCGCGAAACTCAAGGCGCTCCAAGAAAGATTTTATACAATCGCCCAAACACTGCACAGTGACGCCGATACTAAAACACAGATTGCAAACTACGACGCCTTTCTCCTCAAAGAAACGAAGTTGACTGAATTACTCAAATACTGCGAGGGAAGTGAAGGAAAATTCCCTAATAAAGTAGAGTTCACCCGAAAAGTTCCTACACCATTCTGGTGGGAACCAGGAAGTACAACCAAGCCAAGCGAGGTCCGCTACAACAAAACCTTCCTATTCAACTTTGCCACTCGCGTATCAGATATTACTGATAGCGGCGTGCCTCTCGGCTATGTCATGGACTCAGGTCAAATCGGTGGAAAAATTGATTCCATCAAGGATATCGATGTCCTCAAGCGCAGTCTCGAACGTATTCTTCGTCTCAATCTGTGGTAAAGACCCGGTCGAGCGTGATACACTGTACGCGTGCAACACATCTCGTTTCGACGTTTCTATCAGCACATCAAAAGTGTTTTTAAGCACTCTAAAAAGGCAACGATTGTCTCAGTTGTTTTTTTAGTTGCATTTACCACTGCGGTTATTTCGGTATCAGCGCAGACACGACCGGTCACAATATTCACCACTGATGGGACAAGTGGTATTTCAAATATCAGCTCCAATAATTGGACAACCAACGGCACCAATGTTTTCAACATTATTGCAAGTTGGAAATTCACCGATGGTCAGACAAACCAAAACTGGAACAAAATCTATCAACGAGTAGAAGGATGGACTACATCGTTGTACTATGGACCACGAGAAAGTGGTGGTACTTTTATTGTTCGAACATATAAAGCATCAGACAAACAGGGGACACCTGTTGAAGATCGAGACAGTGATGGAAACCCAAAAGATACAAAAATAACGATTGTTCCGCAAATGGTTGAGTATGATCATATACCAGCAGTAGACAACAACAATCCCTCCCAAGTACTCGATACTTTTTATAAATACCAAAGCCAAAGTTCACAGCGAGTCGGAGTAGGTGAGAACCTAAAGACAACTGTCACAACAGCAACTACAGCAGCGCCAGGTGAATATGTAGCCATCGACTTTTGGTACTGTCCACTGGAAAACTACACGGGAGATTCTGTGCGTCCAGCCGGAGCAGAAAACTCACCCTACCGAGATAACACCCCTGGAGATGTAAACACCAGTGACCCTGATGGTATCAACATTTTACGAAGCTCTCCTACACTTTTTCCGGACCAATGGGATGAAGACAACATATATCCATTATCGTCATACATACGAGGATTTGGTGATCGTATCGTCGCCCCCCCTTGTA
>CAYUDJ010000013.1:0-14569 GCA_964443635.1 uncultured Candidatus Saccharibacteria bacterium
TCATGTTCTTGATGTAGTCAGCGTGACCTGGAGCATCAATGTGAGCATAGTGACGAGTTTTTGTAGCGTACTCGTTGTGAGAGATGTTGATCGTGATACCGCGGGCCTTTTCTTCAGGAGCACCATCGATTTCACCAACACCCTTCAATTTTACCTTGTCTCCGTTCATGTTAAGAACGTGGAGGATTGCCGCTGTAAGCGTAGTCTTTCCGTGGTCAACGTGACCAATTGTACCGACGTTTACGTGCGGCTTGTCGCGATTAAATTCTTCTGCCATATATTTTTGCGGCTCAAAAGAGCCAAATAATAGAACTACTTATAATTTACCAAGTCATGCACCACAAAGAGAACACAACTCTTTTTTGTTATTTTACAGTACTACCTATGTCCCCGGGCATACGCACGGTGTTCATAGAAAGCCTTGTAAAATAAGGACAAATGGTACTCTGCGTGGAAGGTACGAGATGATTTTTCCCTCTCCGCCAAGTGCCAATTGAATCAAAAAAACGCACAAAATGCGTGTACGGCTATAGTACCCGAAAGGCAAGAATTTGTCAAAAAAAAAGCAGCCGGGCGGGCTGCTTTTAAGTATATTGGGGTTTTACGGAATTGGACGCACAGGTCCATGGTAGAGCAAGTCGCCTGTTTCGTTATCGATAAGGACAACAGAAACGGACAATTCGTCATCTGGACCAACAGACACAGGCATAGGCATGAGTACCTTAAAAGTGTGATTGTCTGACACAGCAAGCACTGTGTCTTGTTGGATTTTTAAAGACTCGTTTTCTGGAGTCTTACCCCCGGCAACATAGTAGGTCAGAACGAGTTCGTTCCCATTCTCAATCACTTCAAAAGTGATTGCAACACTATCCCCAACAATCTCCGTTGAGGCATAGACCTCTGCTCGATAGGACTGAGCTGAGGTACTCGATACAGCAGCACATAAGATGACTGCTAAGGCCAGAAATATTTTCATGATGTGAAGTTTTAGAATTCCTGTATATTATGCAGTATTTGAAGTATAAGTCAATACTTTGGTGGAAAAGTATTTCTAAAGAAAAAACCGCCCAAGGGGCGGTTTTTTCTTTAGAAAATCTATTATCGAACAGGGGTTGTCGTTCCCCCACTCGTAGTTCCTCCTCGTGGATTTGTTCCAGTTCCTGTTCCAGTACCCACAGAACCGTCACCTGCCCCTATTCCTGTGTCTCTATCAACACCACCCGAACCACCGCCGGAAACAGCAGCCATACATGCATCAGCAGTACACTGATTAATTTCTTCAGTAGTGTTGCCAACACCGTGACAACTTGATGTAACGTTCAAATATTGGTTTCCAGACATAGCATACGTAGTGTTGCCCGTATCATTAGGATCAGAAGTACAGCCAGAAGAAACAACGCAACCACCGGCATTTGAAGAATAGTTTGCAGTACATGGATTCTGTGGACCAACCTCAGCAGGACCTCCACAAATATCATACGTATTCAATTCTGCTCTCTGCGCTGTACTCAAAACATCACATGAAGACTGAGGAAGATCAACATTGAGGTACACAATAACACTTCGGATGCGAGAAACCCGTGGCACAGACACCGTACGTGTCCCGATGTTGAACGTACCCTTTTGGTAATTCACAACCGCATGGTTGATCACATAGCCTTCAGGAACAACATTCTCTAGAGAAAAGTTGGTGAGCGCTGCACCTGATGTGTTGCGGATAGAAACGACATAGTTGAATGACGTGTTGTGTTTTCGAGAAAAAATGGGTGTCGAAAAGAAACGTGTCGTGGTAAGACCTGTTCGCTGAGGGGCACTAACACAAAGACCAAAAACGGCGTTGCGTTGTACTTGAGTCGTACCTTTATTTACAACAGATTGACACACGGTCGTATCAACTGTGCGTCTTTTTACAGATGCTTGTGCGAGCTGGCTATCTTCTTGAAGTGGCATTACCACACCTCCAAAAATAACGGCTGAAATAGCGAGAAGTCCGACGACAAGCGCAAAAAATGATTTAGGATTTTTCATAGTCTTAATAGTATATAAAAATAACAATGCAAACAAGCATCAATGTTGAGAACTACTCAGCTGGAGCTTCTTCTACCGGTGCTGGTTCAGGAGAAGCGTCTGGTGTTTCGTCTACAGCAGGTTCAGGTTCAACAACGTCTAGTGTTTCATCCACAGTAGGGTCAGGCTCAACAACGTCTGTCACCTCTTCGACAACATCCTCTCCTTCAGGAACCGGATCTGGCTCTGTTAGATCTGGTGTCGATTCATCATCACCAGAGTTTTGCATAGTATTTCTTAATTCAAGAACTTCTTGAAGTTCGCTTTCTGTGATGCAGGTGTCACCCAGACAGAGCTCGTTTGTTTGCACACGTTCTTTAAGTGCTTGGAACATCTCTTCAACCTGTTTAATAAATTCTTGAAGAGAATTCACAACAAGTGCGAGCACTGACGTACTATCAAACGCATAGAATCCTTTATATTCTCCTTCTTCTTGAATAGTAGCTGCTTCCGGCAACACTTCGTGTACGTTCTGAGCTGAGAAACCAACACGAAGACCTCCCCCATCTTTATAACTAAACCTAATTGTTTCAATTCCAAGAAGTTCATCAACTCCACCTTCATACGCACCTCGAATATCTTTGAGACGTTCATCCGAAACCGTACAGATAATGTCACCACTTGCATTCACCGAAATAGTACCCGCTGTGGTACAGCCGGTCTGACGAATCGTACCTGAAACATCAAGGGCTTGTGCTGCAGTTGTTTTTTGAATACCAACATTACCCCCACCATCCACAATAAAAGGAGATGTATCAGTGCCGGCATCGTTAATAGTCAACACGTTCCCCGTACCATTTGCATTTTCAAAAATAATAGTACTCGTGGTGGTGTCACCTTCAACTCTTAATCCGGTACCGGCAGCATCACCAGAACCTGAAGTCATTGAAATACGCACAATATCACCAGTATACGCACCCGCGACAGTGTTTCCACCTGTAACAGCCAACGCAGTTGCGGTCGTATTACTGGAAGTACCAGTATTTATACCAACGGCACTGCCCTCGATCATAGATAAAGCATTAAACCGAAAAGCTACCTGAGTTGCACTTCCTGTGTCACCTGAGTTGAATTCCGCAGCAGTTCCTTGGTGTGAAGCAAACCCAAACAGTACACCAGCCCCTGTGCCAAAGTTTGGTTCAGTGCCACTAGAAAGAACGTAGAGAAGTGAGCCAGTACTACCAGAGGTAGAGATAGCAGACGAACTCGATGAAATAACCAGTCCTTTTCCACTCGTCAACGAGTTTGCAGTAATACTCACTGCATTACCCGTTAGAGTAGCAGAGTTCAAATCAAAAGCAGTACCAGTGTGTGCTCCCGTGAAATTCCAGTCCACAGCACCGTTATTGAGAGCACCGGTTGTTGAAGAGTTAATCTGAAGTATTGTTCCGTTACCAGAAACACTATTAGCAGTCAGTTCTACAACGTCGGCAGTACTTCCGGCCGAATCAATAGCGAGTACTTTTCCTTGATGATTCACTGCAGTAGCGTCAATTCGTAAAATACCATTCTGTGGATTTGACGCACTAGAGGTAATAAGAAGGCCTGACCCAGTTGTCAGCGAATCGGGACTTAAGGACAACATACTTGCTGTTGTGTTTGATCCATCTATCGCGAGCGCAACACTTGTTCCCGATGAACCCGCGTCTATCTGTACAATATTCCCTGTACTTGATGCATTTGTATTCGAGACAACAAGACCTCGACCGCTTGTTTTTTCAGTAATAAGAGTCAGCACATTACCAGTATCAGCAAGACTTTCTATTGTTTTGTCGCCAAAAATGGTCTGTGTCGTGTTAGTAACCAATCCTCGTGCTGTTTCACTTGCATCTGGAATATTAAATGTATGGGTACTACCACTACTACTTATCGCAAAATCTGTACCTGCAGTACCAACAGCAAATGTTTGTGTTGTCCCCGTAAGACCATTGAGGGATGCGAGTCCACCCACTTCAAACCACCCAGTGTTCGTAGCAACACCTGACTGTTTAATAAACAACCTTCCATCACCAGATCGAGTGTCTATCCACAAGTCACCAGGATTTGCAGTAATAATACTTTCAGGATTACTTTCATCTCCTGTAAAAATACGAAAAGTGGAATCCGTGTTTTCGAATTTCACAAGAGGAGTAGCACCGCCACTGGCTGTTGTGAGATGAAGAAGTGTATCTGGTGCTGTTTCTCCAATACCCACCTGTCCTGTATCGTAATAAATATCAGAACCAGTAGTTACCCACTGCGAGCTTCCACCACCTCCAAGAGCGCTCCATCCGGTATTCAGCCCATCGTCTGCTGTCTTCATATAGACAGTACCGGTAGCAGTGTCGACAGCCATATCACCAACATTACCAACAACGTCACCTTCAGGTGTTGCAATAGTAGCAAACAGTCGGAAGTCTCCAGCAGTGTTACCAAATGTCGTGATCGCTGTTTGCTGGTTGAGGAGTGACCGCACATCAAGACGTGTAGCCGCACTCGTCGTACCAATACCTAAAAATCCGTTTGTGGTATTTGTTGCCAACAACGTATCAGTGTTCATTTTATATACATGTACTGTATCGTCCTCAAAACCAACCAATTCAGCAACACCATCTCTTGTCACATCTTTCATGAACAGCAAACCAGGAGTATTGGGGAGAGTAATTGTTTCAGGTCCAGTAAAAGTGCCTGAGCCGTTATTTTTATATAATTCAATATCATTAGAACCCGTACCCAGAACAAGATCCATGTCGCCATCACGGTCAATGTCACCACTGACTGTTCCCTCAACATACGAACTCAGTCCGTTGTCAGTAGCGATAGCAGCAGACGGGGTAAATGTTGTACCATCACCGTCATTCACGTAGACCACAATATCCCCACCACTTCTTCCGATGAAGTCGATGAGGCCATCGCCGGTATAGTCGGCAACATCCGTTCCTGGAACCCACGCATTGGTACTGCTAAAATCAGGACCACCATTCAAGATGGAAGTCGCGCGGTCAGTATCAGTAATACTTAGATCACTCTGGTCATCGTACCCTATGAAAATAGCGGTCTCATCAGTATCACCAGTATTTCGCTCACGATTTACAAACAAGTCTGGTAAATCGTCGTTGTTGAAATCAGCAACCTGGAGTGTCGCAAGTGGACTCACACCAGATTCCACAAGAGCTCTTGAAAAGCTATGAGTTGCAGCACTAGTGAATGAGCCATCCTTGTTGCTCAGGTACATAGTAATAGTGTCACTTGTCCCCCCAGCAATAAAGTCGTCAAAACCATCGCGATTAAAGTCAGCAACAACCATTTTGTACGCGGTTACCGAAGCAGCTGATGATATTTGACTGAATGTGTTATTGAGAAGATATACTTCCCCTGAACCACTAGCGGAACATAGGTACTCGATTCTATGTCGGTTTATTGAAGAGATTGGTATAAGCACAGTGCACGCTGAACCACCTGATGTCCCATTAGCAGTATAATTACCCACGCTATCACTGGTATACACACGAACTCCGTTGTCATTTGCATAAATAAAATCAGTACCTGTACTTGCATCGTACTCATTCACGTGCGTGAACAAGAATGATTCTTTTTGTAATGAACCAATAGTGGCTGTCTGGTTGAGATTAGAGTCAACCGTTGAGTTCAAAGAAGAACGGATTGAACGACTAGTAAGATGCCCTAGCCCTATGTTGTTTACACCAAGAATAGACCCCGTCTGAGTAAGTCGAAGAGAAGACCCAAGACTAAGATCTGCACCGAGCGAAAGCGTCCGCGGATCACGTGAAGGGTCAAGAGATGCGCCATTTTGCAACGTCAGCCTTCCTGTCTTCACAGAAGGAAGACGCGACGCTCCGTTTTGAACATCAAACTTGTACGGTGACCCTGCCGCCTGCTCACCAACAGCGACATTACCACTTGCGTCAATATACAAGCGAGAGGCTCCGTTTGTCGCAAACTCAAGGATATCAGATCCACTACTATTGAACATACCGGTGTCTGTGTCCCCCACAAAAGAATACGTAGGTGATGCAGCAGTACTCAAAAATCCTCGTGTCTGATTATTAAATGTTGAAACACCATCCACACCGAGCGTGCTATCCAATTCAACCGCGTTACTAAATGTCTTTGCCCCAGCAAAGGTTTGAGTTCCCGTACTCACGATACCGGGGTTGGTTCCATCAGCAAAAGAAAGTGTCAGTACATTCGAGCTGATCGATGCACCGTTTGCGTTTGAACCAGTGGGTGTTCCTACAGAGGTAACAACACTGCTACTCACCGCAAGGTTACCACCAGAAAACTGAAGACCGGTGCCAAGCGCAATTTCAGCAGGAGCAGCGGCTGAACCTGATGAATTACCGAGAAGACGGTTGGCGCTGACATTTTGCATTTTTGCATAGGTCACTTGAGAGTTACCAATATCTGCGGTCGCAATAGTACCGTCGAGAATCTTACTCGATGTCACGGCGCTTGCATCGATAGTCCACGTTACACCGCCACCTGAAACCACGATGTCGCCATTGTCTCCGTCTGAAAGTCCGCCAACACCAGCGATTGAAACAGAGACAGTATTACCCACTTGAGTTGCAGACACACCAGCACCAGTAAAATCAAAACTCAGTACATTTCCTGAGCCAGTATCTACGCCCTCGTCGAGAACTTCAAAACCTTTGACAATACAATCGACGTCACCCGGCGCACAGTCAGGGTCAAGAGTGGTGGCTGGAGAATATCCGCCACTTGGTGGAGCAGCAAGCACCATATAGCTTACGCCAAAAAAGAGGATGCCCAAGATAATGATAAGTGAACGCCGGTACATTGTGGTAAGTATATCATAAAATATAAAGGAAAAATGAAGAAAAGATCTTCTAAAGAGAACAAAAAAAAGCCGTAGGACGAGCCACGGCTTTTAAGATTTTTTTTCTTATTCTATGGACATGATTGTCCGTAGAGAGAAATGAAATATACTAAGTCACTCACTCCAATGATTCCATCGGAATCAAAGTCAGGCCAGTATGTACTGTCTGGGTCTTGTTCAATAGCACCATACGATGCGATAAAGCACGTAAGGTCCGTCACAGAAACCCATCCATCACCATCACAATCGGCGATGCAGACAGTGACTTCTTCAGGAACTCCTGTTGGTATACAGAAATAATGTTCCACAATATCTCCATAATTCCCTTCTGCCCCAAACAAGACTGAATCAGGACAGGAAAAAACAAAAGATCCTGTGGTAAAAGCAAGTCCATCACCGTATCCATCGTATACATTGATCTGATAGCAATTACCAGATTCAAGCTCAAAAGATGAGGTGAATAACTGCCCTTGAACCAAGTCGGGATACGTCCCTTCCGGTACGTACAGTATGGTTACAAGTCCATCTGCCGATGTCGATGTATCGGCATCAAGCATGACTTCGTAGTAAAATTCACTCCCATAGTAATCCACACTGAGATCCAGTGTGATCGTTTCAGTCTGCTGTGCAGAGATCTTTTCTCCTACTCCCAGGAGCAAAAGAAAAAGTAAATATTTTTTCATTCGAAAAAGAATTTTTTTTAAAGTTTAGTTCAAGAAATATAGTACCAGTTTAGTAACTTTTGTCAAGTATCTGTGGATAAAAAAACCCCACCAGTTCATCGGTGGGGTTATTGTTAGGTTAGGTGTTACTACTTAAGCAGTAACCGCTTTGTTTCCCGTTTTCCTGCTGATTGCAGAGAAATCAGATAAATCCCGGGAGTAACGGAAGCCTCGAGCAGCATTGTATGCTGACTGCGCGCAACAACTTGTCCGAGGTAGTCGTACACAATCACTTCTTCAGGAACTGCGTCCCCTGTGATGTGAATCGTGTTTTCACTTACAAACACATTCCAGTGTGCAGAAAGATCATCTTCTATTCCTGTTACCTCTTGGATAACAAGAGTATTGGTGATCATTCCAAACTCACACTGGTTGGCATACACCATCATAACTTCATAACTGCCAGTTGCAGCATACGAATATGTTGGTGATTGTTCGTAGAGAACAGTACCATCTCCAAGCGTCCAGATGAATGATTCAACTCCTTCTCCTTGTGCTTCAAACACAATAGCAGGGATTGACTGTCCAGGCGCAAGATCAATGGTCCAATCGTCGTACACAACTGATGCAGAGAGTGGTGTACATTCAATACTGACATCCATTTCCATTACATCTTCTGATGCAAGGCACGATAGCGCAGTAAGCGTCACCGTGTATGTGGAAGGGTGTTCATATGCATGTACTACTACAGGATCAGTTGTTTCAATTACAGTCCCGTCTCCAAAATCCCAGCTGTAGGAAATTGCTCCTGTGCTCTGATTTGTAAACGTGACTGTATTTGTTTCATCAAACGCCTCCCAAAGAGAGACGTCTTCAACAGCAAATGTAGCAGCAAGTGTTGGTTCAGTTTGGTGAATACCGCGCAGAATAAAAAACTCTGTAGGCATTTCACCAATCGCATTTTCTGGAACAAGAATTTCTTCACCATAGGAAATAGGAATCCAACCGAGGTCGTCTTCCAAAAAGTCTACGCTGAAGCAATATTCTTCAAACACTCCAACAATTTCAGAAAGACTGATCCAATGAGCAGCTTGCTGAGTTGGCGTACTTGCAGAAAACACGATTTCAAACGATTCACCATGAGCAATTGCTTGTTGATCAAAACGAGCATCGGATGGCAAAATACCATCAACAACACTGAAGAGAAAAAGGTTTCCACTTTCACTTCCCTTTGTGTTGAACGAAATAACATCAAATGCTGGATCGTACCCGATTGATGCATCGAATTCGATCGATGAGTAAATGTACGTTTCGCCGTACTGTTGACTCATGTCTCCATTCGAAACATTAACCTTGATTGTACTGAGTGTTTCTTCATCCCGATACTCCACATTAGGTTCATCAAGAGGAGAAACCATTGCATCAACAGGAATAGTTACCGTCGAGGCAGCGTTAAGAGCATGCACCCAAAAGGCTTGACCCGAGGGAAAAATTGCCGGAAGTGTGCCCGTGTTTGTATTCAGTGCCCTCCACTCATATGCCTTAGTCACTGTATTCAGTGAGTACACCATATTGAGCATGTTGGGTCCCATCTGAAGGGCCATAAGGTTAATACTTGAAGTGAAAGGATTCTTCTCTAAACCCCATCCATCAAAGATCGGTCCGCCGGCAGGAGTGTAGGAAACATTGAACGTTACATCACTTGTGATGACTTCGGTTTCATACACAGTGGTATAGGTACCACCGTTGAAATACGCCATGACTCCCTCATCTAAGACAGTTGCGTCTCCCAGAGGAGGAGCAATAAGTCCTGAATCAATATGTGCAACCAAATTAGTTTCGTCGTACATTAATACAGAAACCCACGGATACTCCGAGTAGTCGTAGTCAGCGTCATCGAATCCCGATGTGACGTTATAACTGTCCCACTCCCCAAACGTTGTAGTCATACCCGTAATCGATGGGAACCTCCATCTTCCATTTGTTGGAATCTGGAATGTTTCCTTTCTTTCGACAGTGCCCACTATTTCTGGTACAGAGGTAGGTGGAAAATAAAACACCGGAGGAACATTCATGTTCCCCGTAAGTCCCATATTCGTTACATCTGCGTACAATGATTGTTCAAGAATAACTGTAGAAAAGTTACCCTGGTCAAAAAATACACTGTCTCCGGATTCGACAACAAGCTCATCAATTTCAGAGATTGCACTACCACTTGTTCTCACATGATTGCAACCATTCAAACGAATGTTTGTAACATTGATACCAAAATCATCCTGTAACGTTTTTGTGCGAATTGCTTGACTCGTAATAAGAGGAGCATTCACCGTCACTTTATAGAGGACAATATTTGCACCAAGACAATCGATATCCCAGTCCAAGTCGTGATTGATCACCACTTGATCTCCATCTTGAGGAAGTGTTCCTCCCCAAGTGGCGGGATTCGATGCGTTTCCAGATTGCACAGTGGTACGAACAACTGATGTGTTTGGTTCAATACATGGTGGCATCAACGGAAGTAGAGTAAACGCAAGATTCTTCCACTGACCAAAATCGCCAGTTACTTGAACCTCATTTCCATACAGGTCCGTGAGCAGATTGTCATCTTCATCACGCATTTCAACATACCCGTTGTTTCCAAAGTTCATGCCATCTCCATAATCGTCGTGAATGGTCAGCACATAATTACCATCACTCAGATCAAGTTCCCATTGATAGAGAGAGGCAAAGTTGGTGAGATCTCCTTCATCAACATAAAAGAGCAACTCACCATCCCCCCAATAATAGTCGTTGATGATTTGAGTGTTTTCAGGATCATCCACTTTGTACACATGAAGACTGGTTTCTTCTGGGAAATAGTCTGTAAACACATTCAGTGCACATGGCACAGCAAAGCTTGTCGTGCAACCGAGCAGTACAAGCAACATACATACACTTCTTTTCATTTCTGTTTTGGTTTTGTTTTACGTTTGTTTATTTTAATTTTAAAGATCCTTTAGAATCTCTTTATTTCAAAACAAGTATACTGAGAAAGTTCAAAATGTCAAGATTAGGATTCCATAAGAAAAGCCCTCGCGAGAGGGCTTTTCTTATGGTGTCACTTGAGTGTCGCTCGTGTCGTTGATCAGAGCATCTACCTCACCTTCCATAAGGGTAGTAGGCTCTTCAGCAAAATCTTGAGTTTGGTTATTTGCGGCTTCAGCATCAAACGTGACAGGTCCCATATTTACTATCACCCCACGTGACGGACTATAGATAATAGCCTTGCCTGTTTTAGGAAATACGAGCAAACGATCATTTTCAACAGCATCCACAAAAAAGGCTTGCTGTTTTATCAGTGCATCAACATCAGACACCACAAACACAACGGGAGTTTCATTGGGAACAATAGACACCTCGGACACCTCAGCCAACAGTTTTTGTACTTCCTCTTCTTTCTGTACTACTTCGTCTTTGTTGAGGTAGTCTTTCACCCACGGAAGCACGGCAACAGCAACAAGGAGAAGGAAAAATAAAACGACTACTCGCATTGATACACGAATAGCTCGGGCAGGTTTTTTCTGTGAACGAAGAGATTTTATTTCTTCCTGTGGTGAAAATGTTTCCATGATATGTATAAAAAATACTAATTATGTGATAAGTATACCCAAAACAAACCTAAACGACTATCTTTCAACAATACTACTCCGTTTCTGTGGTTGAAGCAGGAGCATCTTCACTAGGAATGTCTGGAGATTCAGCAACGGGAACTTCTTCGTTGATTACTTCTTCATCAACAACCACTTCTTCTTCGGGGGTGTCGGTAGTATCTGGAGGAGTGGTATCTGTTTGAGTGTCGAGTAGCCCATTTTCATCCAGCAGTTGTTCTACCACGCTTTTTGAAAGACAGACGTTGTCAAAACACAGAGTATTCTCGACGGTGATATCGCGCGCTGTAAAATGAACAAAGAGTTGTTGTATAGATGCGTACAATTCTTGAATAGCTTTTGTTAACACAGCAGTCAGAATACCGTACGCCACACCTTTGTGACCCTCCGCACCATACACTACTTCAGGAACAATAGTCTCAAGTTCTTGCGCAATAAAACCAATCGAGTCAATATTGTCTTTCTTGTACGTATAGCTGCGCGGCTGCATTTGGAGTACTTCCGCAAGACCGTAATCAATATCGAGGATATTTTTTTTATACGCTCGGTCCGAGGCATCAGTCCAAATACCCGTAGAAGTAAGGAATGCGCCATTGGCATGTAAAATGGCATGGTTTGAAGGATTGTTTGCTTCGAAATTGTCGATACCAATTCCGATTTGTTCATTTTTAAGAATAGTAAACGCATCGGAGGTGCTGCCTGAATTGGTTCCGTTACCAAGATTGAACAATCGATCGGCTGCATTGAGGTTTGTAGCGCTTACTGGCGTATAGTCGGTAGAGTATGTACCACCAACCGTCTCACCAGCAGAGTGTGCTGTCACATTTTGACCCATTGCAAGAGAACCATCTCCAGCAGAAACCGAAAGATGACCGATTGAAATTGAGGCTGCTCCGGTGGCTGAATTGAGCGAACCAAGAGCAGTTGCTTGTGAACCTGTTGCTGAAGCGCTATTACCGAGCGCAAGTGAAAATGCACCTGACGCTGTCACACTATTACCAACGGCTGTTGCGTTTGCTGCCGCATTGGCTTGAGCAAAACTTCCGACAGCAACCCCGTTTTGCGCTGCATCAGCGTTACTTCCCACAGCAACAGATGTGCCTCCGTTTGCACTTGAGTTTCGTCCAAGAGAAATAGAATTACTACCACTTGCTACAGCAGCATTAAATCCCATCGCAATAGAACCATCGCTACCAGAGAAAATAGAAGTGCCCGAACCGATGGCAATCGAGTTTGTGGTCAGTGCACCTGTGGTTGCCCCCATCCCCACGAGGTTATTTGTACCGTTTGCAACCGTCGCACTACCAAGCGCGATGTTGTTGGTACCAGCTGCGGTAGGAATAGTTGGAGATGAAATACTTTCACGATAGAGAGACAGCGCATCTTGTTTACCGTTAAACGTTGACCAGTCAGCAGAAGTCAGCACGCCGCGGTTGGTCGCTGATGCACTGGGAATATTGAGCGTATGCACCGTACCCGAAGAAGAAATACCGACATCAGTACCAGTAGTACCAATAGCAAATGTTTGAGTTGCTCCCGTGAGACCATTGAGAGAAGTAAGCCCACTACTTCCAGCAATAGTAATCGTCACCTCGCCACCGGTATTAGACAAAGAAACACCAGCTCCGGTAAAGTTGAGCACTGTTGCTGATGATGTAAGAGAAGAACCATCATCTTGAATTTCAAGAGTTCGAACAATACAGTCCACATCACCAGGAGCACAGTCGGGATCTAGGGTTGTTGCAGGTTCATACCCTCCTGAAGGAGGAAGGGCAAAAGCGAGCCGTGGCAAAAAACCAACAGTTACTATAAGTACCAGCCACAGGGTCCGCGTCATACCATAAAGTATAACTTGTATACATTTTTTTAGCTAGAAAATATGTGATGTAATGCCCATAGAACACACTCTATTTTTTCAGGGTAAGAAAAAAACCCGAAACATCCGTCCCGGGTTTTAAAAATATTACCGTAGAGTCACCTCTACTTTACAAAAAACTTTTTTGAACTCTTGCCGTCAGAGGCAATATAACACCCTGAAGGCAGAATGACGTTGTTTTTTTTATCGCACACAGTGACATATCTGCCACTCACGTCCCAAACGGTAACTTCATCTACACCTTCAAGATGTAAAGATGTTCCATCATGGAACACGTTCCAGTTGGATTCATCTTTTGATTCCACCAGAGTTGAAACCTGACTGATCACTACCATGAATGTGTCACTCGCTGCCTCACACAATGTATTGTGGAAGAAAAGCACTTCATATGTCCCGAAGGAATCGTATGTGTGAGTTGGAGACTGCTGAAATATTTCAGTACCATCTCCAAAGTCGTAATACCAAATGGCCACTCCGTTTCCTGATGCAACAAATGTTACAGGCGGAATTGATTCCCCATTCTCAACTTCCACATTCCATATGCCATTTTCTGGGACATGTTGTGTTCCATTCCATTCTGCCCACTCCATTTGTGCACTCATAGGAGCACACTCGATTGTTACGTAACCAGTCACAGCCGAACCCTGTCCTTCACATGAAGGCATCAGTAATGTTACCTGGTACGTACCTGGATACGTATAGGTGTGTTGCACGGAAGCTTCAGTACTCATAAGCCAGTCAGATCCGTCACCAAAATCGTACGTATAGGTGATATCACATTCCCCATCACTTTGACGATTGAAGCTGACAACCATTCCTGTGTCACTAAACTCCCAATCAGGAATTTCATTTGTGGTAAATGAAGTAGAAGAGGTTACCATATTCGATACCATTCGTAGTCTGGCAAAAGCACCAGAGCTTACAGCAATAAGTCCTGCGGGTATCGTAAAAGGTACTCCTGCTTCAATATCCTGCCAGTATCCCGTGTCGTCGTTGAGACGAATCTGGTAGCAGAAACCAGCCCACTGACCAGTTGGTGTAATAACAAGAGAATGCTCCGAATTTTCACCAAACCAACTGCTTCCAAACAAATCGAGCTCTACGCTCAAAGAGTCTGGTAAAGACTGTTGGGTAAAGAGAAATTCATCAGCGGAAAGGCCTGGTGCCTTAGTCCAAAGATTCATAGAACCGTCCCAACTACCCATCCCGACATTCGTCGCTGTAATGTCACCAGTATCAATACTGGTAGTCGGACTGTCATTGTCGTTGTAACTCCACACAAACGTTTGTGTAGATTGTTCGGTATTACCGAGCTCAAGAGTCAGGAGGTTAAACTCCTCTTTTCCTTGTGAGTCAAATTGACCCACAGCATGAGAGGCGCAAAAAAGCGCCACAGATGTAAAAAATGTTGTTTTTTTCATTGTGTATAAAATTATAAAGGTTTGATTTATATCTATAGTACAAGGATTATAAGTAC
>CAYUDJ010000014.1:0-14249 GCA_964443635.1 uncultured Candidatus Saccharibacteria bacterium
TATCTTGATGGGAATAAAAAGCTTACTGAAGAAGAAAAGATTGAAGTAAAGAAAGCTGTCGAAAAAGCTATCAAGCAATACGGGGAAGCCATACGAATGCTTGGCCGAGAATAATATGCGCATCGAACCTTTATCAATCGAAGAGGTTAAACTTGTCGCATATGATCTTGCACAAGCGCATATGGAATGGGGTGAACCAATCCCTGATTTTTCAACTCGCTTTCCCGACATTCTGGAACGCTGTATTGCAGCACCGCATCAGACATTCGGAGGACAGCTCTACAAGGGATTGATTGAGAAATCATCAATACTTTTTTATCTGATGATCAAGAATCATCCTTTCCAAAATGGCAATAAGCGCATTGCAGTTATGACGTTATTGTATTTCTTGTATAAAAATGACTCCTGGCTGGAGATTGACAACCAACGACTCTATAATTTTGCCCGTTGGGTAGCTGAAAGCGATGCGACACTCAAAGAAGCAACGATCGCTGCAATCAAAAAATTGCTTGAGGATAATGTGGTAAAGAAATAGGGAAGCTACACGTGAAACACGGCGTGAAGAAGAAATAAAAAAACCGCCTCATGCTAAGGCGGTTTTTAGCTGGTTACACAGCTTTGTTTAATTCTAATTGCATATCTTTGTTATAGATCATCCGGATCGGGTATATAGAAGAAATGGAATTTGAAACCATAAAACAAAAAATCACCGCATTGCTGTTGTGATCTTTTGTTTGTTCCCTCCCCGTAAAAGGAGAAATCCCGAAGGACATTTGTACTATTAGTCTATCACTACACTGGATAAAGTCAACGAGTGCGTTATACTAAAAGCCTATGACTACAATTATTTTGATTACATTTATTGGCGCAGTGGTTTCTCTCATTGTTGGAAGTATCTGGTATTCACCAGGCACCCCAATGGGACGCCTCCATATGAAAGCTATTGGTTTTGACAAGATCACCCCTGAGGAGCAAAAGCGTCTCATTGAGGAAATGAAGCCGAAGATGTGGAAGAGTTTCCTCGGACAATTCATCCTCTCAGCACTCACTGCATTCTTTATTGCATTTATTACGGTCATTGGTATGGAAAATGGTCAGACGTTTGACATGGTCGTCGTAGAAGCAATCTTTGTATGGCTTGCACTCATGGTGCCGGTGATCGGCTCAGGTATCCTCTGGGGCAACACTCCTCGAGATATTGTCTGGAAAAAATTCGCAAGTGACAGTATTTCATACGCTGTCACTATCGGAATTGTGCTGGTGATCGCGAGATTGTTTGTGTAATTAGAATAGTGAGTAAAAAAAATCAGCCTTCCATTTTGGGAGGCTGTTTTATTATGTAATATAATTTTTACACAGATTTTTCTTAAGCCGTTTGAAGAAGATATGTTTTGGGCTCAATCCATTCTTTCCAAAGGACCGTATTCAGCTGGGTAAATTCAGCAATCAATTCTTTGTACGATATCTCAAGACCGATACGGTGAAGTAGCAGCTCAAAGAATTCCGCAATCTCAGTCACCGCAACGAGTGTTCCCACCACGGAAGCATCCATGCTTTTGAGTTGTGTAAATTCCACACAATGGTTCTTGTCTAACTTTTTATAAAAGCTGTCATACCAACGGTATGTCTTTTTGGCTTGGTGAAGAATGATTTTTACAAATTGTTCATCAGAGATTGTGTGAGGGTACTTCTTTGAACAGAAGAGGCTCCACATATCCTGTTTGAAATACAGTCGTTTCTGTAGTAGCTGCTGTTTCATTATCCTGGTTTTTCTTCAGCATACGCCAGTACTTGAATATCAGCAAGGATTTTGATATAACGAAGACTAATCAAAATTCTTTATAACTATGTTTAGTATCTGCTATCTACCTGACCCACGACACGACAAACGAAGCCTTCGCCTCCAAAAGAAATCAGTAATTGTAAAACGCTACGCCGGTCATCGACGAACGGTTACGAGACCAAACTGGTAAGACCCTAAAAAAATTATTCAAACAAAAACCCCGGCAATAACCGGGGTTTAGATTTTTTTTGCTTAAAGTTTTGTTTAAGGATTCCAATTAAGGTCTTCATCGTGACCACTCAAAGTGGGGCGAATATATTCCTTGCCTCTTTTGCCAAATATTCTTTGGTACATAAAGAAAAGCACTACTGTGAAAATGGGGATCATGGTATACACGATACCAATCATCAATACCACGGTACTTGCGAAGGTTTTCGGGGAGCTAATACCTACTTGGGTAAAAATGAGTCCGCAAATAAATGAAATAATCAATCTTTCTGAGTTAATTTTTGATCTCATAACAAAAAGTTTTGGTGGGTTAGAAAAGAAGGTTTCAAAAAACACGATACCACAAAAACAATAAAAGGGAAATTAGAGTTTTATCGAAAGCTCGATAGGGCAGTGGTCGCTACCATAGTAGTCAGCTAGTGTTTTTAGGTCAGTAATTTTTCCTTTGAGGTCATCTGATACAAAGAAATAATCAATCCGCCATCCGACATTGCGCTCTCGCGCTGCAGTCTTTTGATCCCAGTAGGTATAGACATCCTTTGTATCAGGATAGAGATGGCGGAATGCATCCACCCATCCATGAGAGACAAGTGTATCCATCCATGCGCGCTCGATAGGGAGGAAGCCGGTGTTCATCACATTTTGTGCGGGACGTGCGAGATCAATCTCAGTATGAGCAGTATTCACATCTCCACAAAAGATCACTGGTTTTTTCTTTTTGAGTCCGTCTATATACATGAGGAACTGATCATAGAATCTGAGTTTGTAGTCGAGACGTACCGGCCCACCTCCTCCGTTGGGGAAGTAACAAGTAATCAAATAAAAGTCCTTGTACTCGGCAGTGATCGTGCGCCCTTCATCATCGAGTTCCGGCAATCCGATCCCATAGGTCACTGCGATCGGTGTTTCCTTTGTATAGATTGCGACACCGCTATATCCTTTCTTAAGTGTCGGCCATGCAAAGTATGAGTCATAACCAAATATCTCTTTGACCTCAGGAGGGAGCTGGTCAGGAGTGGACTTGGTTTCCTGCAGGCACAATATGTCAGGATTGTAATCGGCAAAGAGGGGATCAAAGTGACCTTGTTTTACAGTTGCGCGCAGACCGTTGGTGTTCCAGGAAATGATTTTCATGAGGAGAGTATAGCAAAAAAATATCCCTCTCGATTAATCGAGAGGGACTTGTTTTGATAGGGAATTGCTTTAAACCTAACTTTCTTTCTTTTCTGCAGCAGGCGCTTCATGCACTATTCTCCTATCATCTTCAGAACTACGATCACCAATGTGAACCGTAATATTTCCTGAATGAGATGAAGGTCCGCTATTTTTCACGTACACTAATGGCGCTTCAACTCCGTTAATCTGAAGATCTAATCCGGAGAAGCGAACTGTTCCACCACCACCATTACTTACCGCTGTAACCAAGCCGGTCACCGCAGTAATTTCTTCTGCTGTTGCACCGGTTTTTGCTGGTGTATGAGGCGCAGAAGTAGGTGATGCTGCAGCAGCAGATGCTCTTGAGGCAGGGCGTTGACTGAACAACCACCAAAGGAAGTAAGCTGTTGCGCCCATAGCAATAAGGGCAAGCAACCATTTCAACAATTCCCAGAACCAACTTGTTCCAGTTGTACCACCTCTTCCTTCACTAACAATTACAGCGCAGTCGGTTAAAACTGTTTTTGTCCTGGTCAGTGATATCTTAACTGGCTTATTGGATGAGTCGAACATCAACAATTTATCCTGTGGCAATCTTTTACCACTACAACTCCAACGTGGGGCTGTAACCACTCGCCATTGCGGAAACATAATGGTTGTGTCAGCTGTTACTGTTACTTCTGTAGGTACTGAGCGCTTTTGTTGATCATTAGAACAACCTGCGAAAATTACGCTGAAAGCGATTACTGTTGCGAAAATTACTTTTTTCATTTAGTTAAGTTTAAAATTTAAGGAGCAACTCTTATTAGAAGGTGAGTCGAGATAACCTTGTCTGGGTATATATTAGCATGTATTTGACACACTGTCAAGCATGTGTAAATACCCCTAATATACAACATATTTGACAAAAAATGAAAAGATTATAGAATAAGGACGGTATTTATATTTTTGTACTTTAAATTAAACGTTATGAAGAAACTGTTGTTTTTGGCACTTTGCCTGATTGGCCTTAGTGTTTGGATCTATTCGTGCTCATCTGCAAACGCAAAACCCGTTGATGTAGTAAACGGCACCCAACCATTTGATGTTCATGATATTGAATGGAAAAAGAATTTCATTGAATCACTAAAGCCTCTAACCCCAAAAGAACGCAAGGAAAAAATTGATCAGGTACTACCTCGATTAAATTCATCGCTTGTGAAAAGCATCCGTAGCAGGGGGTTTGATTGCGAAATCAAAACCATTACCTATGTATTTGGTAGTGGCACAGCAAAGAAGGTTGCTTCCGGTGATGGCGCAAATTATGATGGCGTGTTTACTGATCAATTGTATGCAGTTGTAAAAGGCGGTAAATGTTTTGGTGATTCACTGATGGCATTTGTGCAGTGCTTCAACGGCGTGTTTACTATCGAAGGTGAAAATCAACAAACAATCGGCACCTATGCACCAGTATTCACTATTGGAAAAGGCTTCGGTATCAATCGTTATGTTGATTACGGTACATCGATTTGGTTGGCGGAGAAATTTCATTTGACGCTGTACACAGGAAAAGGATGGGATCCGAAAAATATCATCACTCCTGAAAAAGCACGCCAACTTGAGCACGATTTGCTAAACACACAGGTAACCGTGAGAGTAAACGAGGGCGATGTATTTGACCTGGGAAATATGACCTATACTCCGGGGCAGTAAAAGTTTTAGTGCTAATTCTATTTGTAAAAGCCATCCTGTGCAGGATGGCTTTTTTATTTATCTTTTACTATGGAATTTCTTATGCACTTCGCGCAGCTGTTTATCTGTTATATGCGTATATACCTGGGTTGTAGCGATATTGGCATGCCCCAGCATCATCTGCACAGATCGGATATCAGCACCGTTTGACAGCAGTGTCGTTGCAAATGAGTGACGAAGCACGTGAGGGGTGACCTTTTTCGAAATACCTGCCTTGATGGCATAGTCACGGACAATACGTTCGATTGATCGGGGAGTGAGTCGTCCAACACCCTTTGATTTGCTCTTACCATTATTTTTCATTGCAGCGCTCATCGTATTTACAAACATCGGCTCTGCCATATCTTTGCGACTTTTGAGGTATGCACGTATCGCACTCTTTGCGTCTTCTGACAGGAACACAACGCGCACTTTTTCACCCTTTCCTCGGATTGAGAATTCGTCACGGGAGAGATCAAGATCGTTATTGAGCGAACACAGCTCAGCAAGACGCAACCCTGTTGAGAAAAAAAGTTCGAGGAGTGCCTTGTCACGAAGTCCTTTAGGGGTTGAAATATCAGGGGACTTGAGCAGGCGGTTGAGCTCATCGAGCGAGATGAGGTCAAGATGTCGTGCGCCGACTTTTGCAAGCTCAATCACATCCGGTGCAACTGTAGCGATATTGCGTTTGCGGCAGTACTTCAGAAATGAACGCAGTGCGATCATATAGTAGTTCTGTGTATTCTTTTTCATTGTTGCAGATGATTGCCCACGAACTTTCACTCCAGGGGATCGGTTGAGCTTGAGACGGTATTCACGGAGCTTGTCCTCGGTGATGTCGCCGGTTGTTTTCACGTTCATATCAGCAAATGCCTTGGTGAGATAGTGCTCATAGTTGCGCACCGTATTGAGACTGCGCCCTTTTTCGATTTCGATGTATTCGAGGAACTGTCGAGTGGCAGTGTTGATGTCCATAGGGTCAAGTATAGCATCACTTGCTTTTTTATTTTCCATGTGTTATGATGGCACTCTATGTTAAAGACCAAGAAAAAGCAGGCAGTCATCAAAAAGCACCAGGTGCATGCGACCGATACCGGTTCAAAGAAGGTGCAGGTAGCTATGTTGACCGAAAAGATCGACATGCTCGCAACTCATCTCAAGAAACACAAGAAGGACAACCATTCCCGACGTGGTCTCATCAAGATGGTTGCTGACCGCCGTGGTCACCTCAAAGTTCTCGAAAAGACAAATCCTGAACAGCACAAGGCTGCACTCAAGATCGTAAAAGAATAATCATTCGTACCAATCACCCGCAAGGGTGGTTTTTACGGTATACTAAAACCTATGGCAATCATTAAACAAAAAGACCAACGCATTGGGGTATTTATCGATACACAAAATCTCTACCATACTGCGAAAAATTTATATAAACGAAAAGTGAACTTTGCAAATGTATTAAAAGACGTTGTAGGGGGACGAAACCTCATTCGTGCAATCGCATACGTCATCACCACGGAGAACGAAGATGAGAAAGCATTTCTCGGAGCTCTCACCAAGGCTGGTATTGAGACCAAGTCAAAAGATCTGCAAATTTTCTATGACGGCAGCAAAAAGGCTGACTGGGATATTGGACTCGCAATCGATGCGGTTGCTATGGCACCAAAACTTGATGCAATCGTCATCGTCTCAGGAGACGGCGACTTTGTCCCGCTCTGTCAGTACCTCCGCTACCACCACGGTGTCCAAGTCGAAGCTGCAACATTCGGAAAGAGTGCATCAGCATCTCTCAAAGAGGCAGTGGATGACTTCCAAGACCTTTCAGTAAACGCTCGTAAATATCTTATCGGATATTAATATCTCCTAATTTTCTCGCCCTATGGCTGACGAAACATCATTTACACCAAAACCATCCACTGTTCCCGATGAACAACATCGCCCCATCATCCATACCTATGGAGATGATATGGCGCATGCCATGGATGCAACTGATGCGAAAGTTGTTGCAGAATTGCTTGAAACTGCACGCGAACGCGAGAGCTCTGTGAAAAATGAAGAGCACATCAGAGATGAGCGTGCATGGTATAGCGCTGGTGCTGTTATTCTCCTGGTCCTTGCACTTGCTGCAGGAGGGTATAGCTACTATCACTATCGCCACCTCACCGTACCCGCTGTGCCAACGTATTCCGTCGGAGTGTTTCCATCGATAGACCAAATCGTTGCAAACGATACCACTATCACGAGCATACTCACATCCCTGGAAACCCTCGACAACTTGTCTATCAACAAACCGACCCTTGTACCGGTCACGGATGGTGACGGAACACTCCTTTCAAATGAAGAGTTCTTTACATTCATCGACGCAAAACTAAGTGAACCATTTCAAACAGCAATCGATATTGTACGTTTTGGTGTAATGGATAATGGTACTGCAGTAGAGCCGTTTCTTATTTTCTATGTTCGTGATCCTGAGGTTGCAACAAAAGAATTCTTGATTGCAGAACCAGACTTTCTCGAATTCTTTTCTTCGACCCTCGGTATCAATCCGGCGGACCATCAAGCTGAGATTGGCAAAAGTTTTGTAAGTGAATACCGATACAATCTTCCATTCAGAACCCTCTCTGCCGTCGACACCGAAACAAACACTCGCAACCTGCTCCTCTACTATGGATACGCAACCGACCACACAATCGTCATGGCAACTGACCCGGCGGTGCTCAAAGCCGTCTACGACGGCATCATAAATCAGCACTAATTGCCCGTGGGGATATCGGGTTGTGCTTTCTGGGGGTCGTGCTACTATAGCCGGATGAGTACACACACCAACCAATTCAACGAACTACTTCTCAAGGAAAAAGCATCGCTGGAAGAAGAAATGCGAGACATTGCTATCTTCAACACTGAGACCAATATGTGGGAAGCAACACCTGATCAGGACATGATGGGTGAGATTGACGATAATGACGCAGCTGACCGATTTGAAGATTTTGAAAGTCGCTCAGGTATGGTCACCACATTCCAGGCACGTCTCTCTGATGTGAATGCCGCTCTTGAAAAGATCGAAAAAGGAACCTACGGTATGTGCGAAGTTGGTAACGACCACCCTGTGGACGCAGACCGCCTCGAAGCAAATCCTGCAGCACGGACGTGCAAGGAACATATGAATGGGTAAACCATTTCAATACTAAGAAAATAAAAATTCCTCACGATATGTGAGGAATTTTTATTTGTTTTTCCAGAGATGCTTAAAAACTTCACGCATATTATGCGCCAATACAGCATCATGTATTTCTACCAAATAATGAGGATGACTACTTGTTACAATCAATATAATATATGCGCCAACTATCCATTGTGTGCCCGTAAAGTGATTGTTCTGTTCCCAGAACCTAATCTGTCGGCGATCAATACCGTGCTCACCAATGCGCTCTTCACTTTCAGACTGGTTACTAAAAAGTTTTAAATTGATCTGCTCCGGAGCATTCTTCCAAAACCATAGGATCCATTTTTCATGTTGTTCAACAAATGTATGGTCCTGAAACCCCCACCACGTTGGGTCATTAATAAGCCCACTTTCTATCCATCGAGGGGTCGCTTCAAACAGATATTTTTCAAGGTCCGCCTCGTCAATAAAGCGCATTTTAGGAACAGAGTAGTTCGTTGATTCGGCGGTAGTTTTTATGACTTCCTGCAATTCACGAATAGCAGCTTCTTTCGCTTTGGTGTTTTCATGTTCCTTTTCGATAACCTTTTCGAGTTCATTTTCCCGAGCGGGGATATAGTACATCGTTTTTCCACCGAGGTCTTCAATTATCAATCCTTTTGACTTGAGTTCTTGGGCAACACTATACACAGTTGTCCGATTGATCTGTGCAAGGCGAGCAAGTAATGCAGGAGCGATTCTGCCATGTTTTAAAATGAGCTTGTAAATGACTTGCTCCTTATTTCCAAGGCCAAGCTGTTGAAGAAGTTTTTCCAAAGTACCGTTATTATATCATATTTGTTGAGAAATCATCAACACTTTATTTAAAAACATCATAAAAACCTTATAAATTAAGCATATTTTGTCTATACTATATTGACATAATAGTATAATGATGCTATTATGTAATTGTTATTAAATTAATCAATATACACATGAAAAAATACGGAACAATTTTTGTTAGCGCTATAGCAGTTATCGCTCTTATTATGAGTCTTTCCGCCTCAAAAGGCAGCTCAAAAAGCGATGTTGCTCAGCATGTCATTGATCGGGGGGAGATCCGAGTTGGATATATCATATACCCACCTTCTCTTATTAAAGATGAAAAGACTGGGAAGCTTTCTGGTTTTTCGTACGATATCGTAGAAGCAGCAGCTAAAAACTTAAACCTAAAAACAAACTGGGTAGAGGAAGTAGGGTGGGGATCTGCAATCGAAGGATTGAAGATGAAACGATACGATATCCTTGGTACACAAATCTGGCCAAATGCTGCCCGAGCTCGTGAAGCATCCTTTTCAATGGCCCCAATGTACAGCCAGGTTTTCCCTTATGTAAAAACTGGAGATTACCGACTTTCTGCTGATTTGAAGAAATTGAATTCAAATCAGTTCACAATCAGTCTTGTTGATGGTGAGATGGCAACATTCATTGCAAAAGATGATTATCCTAATGCAAAAACGAATACATTGCCACAACTTTCTTCATATGCCGAAGTCCTTATGAATATTACTAATGGTAAAGCAGATGTCGCATTTGCTGAGCCGTCTATAGCAAACGATTTCTTGAAATCACACCCTGGTAAAATTCAAAAACTTGGAAACACACCAGTTCGTACGTTTGGATTGGAGTTTGCATTTGCTCGCGGAGAGAATTCAATGGTATCTATGTGGAATGTCGCATTGGAAGAATTGGTCAACAACGGCACTATCAAGCGCACACTCGAGAAGTATGGCGCTGAAAATGATTATCTTCTCAATATAAAATAATACATCGAGCACTCTTATATGTTTCAAATTCTCTTACAATATCACCATCTCTTGCTTCAAGGATTTTTCACAACATTAAAACTTCTTGGCAGTATCATCCTGATCGGTATTCCGTTTGGTATTCTGATTGGTGTAATCGGGGGTAGATATAACAGAGAAATAGGTCACTCTATCAAGCGTGCTCGATTTATTACCAAAGTTATCCCGGTACTTGTCTTCCTGTTCTGGTTGCACTATCCATTACAAGGGCTACTCGGCATCGTTGTTGATCCATTTTGGACAACTATCATTGCGCTCGGATTGATCAATATTATTACCACTGCACATATCATCACAGTGGAGCTCGAACTGCTTCCTCGATCATATAGCGAAGCGGCCGTCACTCTCGGTATGCCAAAAAAAGATGTTATTCGATATATCGAACTTCCGCTCTTAATGCGCCGTACCGTACCAGACCTTCTCCTCAACCAAGCGGCGATGTTGGAATATACGTTGTTCGCAAGCTTGATTTCTGTTCCAGAATTATTCCGTGTTGCCCAGACCATCAACTCAATGATCTACCGTCCAGTCGCCATCTATTCACTTCTCGTTATATTCTTCTTGATCATCCTTGTACCACTCCACCTATTCATTAAACGAATCCAGAAAAGATACATCGCACAATATGCTTAATATCAAAAACATTACAAAACAATATTCTGATGGAACTGATGTGCGAGGTATCGTTGATGTTTCATTTTCCGTGAAGACAGGGGAGGTCGTCTGCATCCTCGGCCCCAGCGGTTCCGGGAAAAGCACCCTTCTACGAACAGTCGCTGGTTTGGAACTACCTGACAACGGCCTCGTTGAGAAGGAGGCGAGGGTCGTTGCAAGTTATGTTGCTCAAGAATACACGCTGTGGCCCCATCTGACTGTCATAGAAAACCTCATACTCGCCCCCCGGTTATCCAATCAAGAATCCGTCGAGACAATTATCTCTAAAGCAAAAAGTTTCCTTGAGCGCTTTCAGCTCAGTGAATATGAAAATGCCTATCCATATGAACTATCTGGTGGACAACGTCAACGAGTGGCACTACTTCGAGCAATCATGGTAAAGCCCCGGCTATTATTACTCGATGAAATAACCTCAGCACTTGATCCAGAGTTGACCAAAAGTGTACTCGATCTCATTCGGGCGCTAGCAAAAGACGGGTACACGATGCTGATCGTGACACACCACCTTTCTTTTGCTATGTCGGTTGCAGACCGAATCCTCTTCTTGAAAAATGGTTCTTTGATTTGCGATCAGAAGTCAACCATGTTTTTCAGCAACCAGACAGATCCTACGATCAAAGCGTTCATTCTTGACATCGCAAAACGCGACGAATCAATTGAAGTGTTCAGAGGTACTGAACAGTTTCAGGCGTATCATTTGGGTCTCATCAAACGACTACCTGAAGGTTCTGTTATTTATGTTGCCGGAGCAGTTGGTGACACCTGGTACGAACCGATGGAAGAATTTTATGATACGTATGAAAAAATGCGCATCAAGAAACAGATTGTATGGAAAATGATTACTTATGATCAGGGCGTGAAGGACAAAGAACTTGCCCAACGTTTCCCTTCATTGAACCAGTTTCGCAGAATGCCGCGCACTATTCAAAACCCTGCAAACTATAACGTCTTTGGGGATACGGTTATCACACAAATCTTTGGGGGAGAACCGACCATCATCCAAATAAAAAATCAAAGTGTTGCTGATGCATATATGAGATTTTTTGAAGAGTTGTGGGAGTTGGGTGTATAAAATAAAAAAGAGTGGAGTATATCCGCTCTTTTTTATTTTTAGATTTTGAGTATAGTAGAATCATGAATCTCACCAATACATACAAAGGACACAGTGGCGTGGAATACATTTTTGAATACACAGATGCTGATTCATTTGACCATCTCGATCCAGCAGAATGCACCCAAACATATGCGGTTTGTTTTTGTGATGACAAGATGGTGATCGGATATGGCGGAGCAAAAAATGCTTGGGGACTCATTGGTGGAACGATGGAACCTGGAGAAACATTTGAACATACATTGAGACGAGAAATCAAAGAAGAAGCTAACATGGAAATCATTTCATACCGACCGATTGGGTATCAGAAAGTTACTGATAGTAGAGACAACTCTTTCTTTTATCAACTGCGGTATGTCTGTACCGTTAGGCCATATGGCCCCTTTGTATCAGATCCTGATAATGGGATCACTGAGATCACATTGATTAATCCAAAAAACTACAAACAATATTTTGATTGGGGAAATATCGGGGATCGAATTATTACACGGGCAATTGAATTACTTTCGACATTGTACTGAAATAAAATTCCTCACACACCATGAGGAATTTTATTATTCTATTTCCTCCCACATACCCTTGAACATCTGGCGGAGGTTTTCTGCCATGACTGCATCGTGAATCTCGACGAGATAGTACGGGTGGGTATTGGTCACACAAAAAAATACATAGTCGCCAAGCACTGCATGTGTCGCAGTAAAATCTTCTGATTTCTTCCAGTACTTCACTTGTCGGCGATCAGTATTGGAAACATGTGTCGCAAAGTTTTCTTCGGACTGTTTCTTGTTGGTAAACAATCGGGTGCCATAGTCAGCAGGGAATATATCCCAATGGTATTTGAACCATTCAGCATGACTATCGATAAATGACGCATCCTGAAATCCCCACCAGTTCTGGTCGCTCTTGTCTTTGCTTGCTTTTGCACTCTCAATCCAGACGGGCAGCTGCTTGTGCAAGAAGTCATCAAGATGTCGCTCGTCAATAAACCTGATCTTTGGGACAGAGTAGTGTTTCCCTTTTGGTACTGCAGCAAGCTCGGTGATAGCAGTCTCCACAGCGGACTTTTTTGCCTTCAGTGCCTGTTCTTCCTTTATATACAGTTCGCGAAGATCTTCGACAGGGAGCGCAGTGTAGTATCGATTGACCCCGCCAATATCCTCAGCGATCACACCTTTGGCCACAAGCTCCTTTGCCACACTATATACCGTCGTCCTGTTCACCTTGGTGATACGAGCTACCGCTGCAGCAGAGAGCTTGCCGTGCTCCAGGATGCACAGATATATGGCTATTTCCTTGGTTCCAAAGCCCAAATCCTTCAATACTTGTTCTAACATGCTCTAAATATAGCATGTTGTTGAACATGTATCAACACATTTTTGTCCTTATATTTTAATGTTTATAGGCATATTTACATATCTATATTTGATGTTGTATTGACAATACTTTACAAAACTGCTATAATGTTGTCAGATGATAAGGTATTCGATATTTGAATGGCTGAGCTCACCATTTAAATATAAAAATTATGAATACTTTATCAAACAATAGAAAAGCTCTTTACAATCAAATATTGGGTTCCGTTAAGAATTCACCCATTGAAACAATAGAATTCGAAGGTAATACGTACCATTTCAAACTTGATTACAAATTACCCTACGGTGAATGTCATTATGCTCGGATATTTTCACAACTTATCTATCAGAAAGAATGCTTAGGCATTATCAATCCTGGGGATACGTTGCTGGAAACAACTTCCGGCTCAGGAGGGCGTGCTGCTGCTGCAGTTGCAACTGCTCTTGGTTACCCGATCAAGATAGCAGTACCTGCTGGTGGCGAGAAGGCTCGTGAAATCGCGATCGAAAAAGCTGGTGCAGAATTATTTCTTACACCAGCCGAAGCGTACGTTAATGGCTTTCCAATGTTTATCAAGAGGTTTCTTGCTGAGCATCGCGGTACCAAGTATATCAACCACGTCATGGGTGATATTACTGGACGCGGGGATTGTATTAACGAAACCGCAATCGATGCATTTCGCCCCTTCGCAAAAGAGGTTGTTGATGCCAATATCACACCAGATATTGTAGTAGCCCCTATAGGCAACGGCACAACAACACTCTCCATGGGAACAGAGTTTAAATCATTATTTCCTGGCATAACAATTGTGGGTTTCGAAGCAGCATCATCTGCTCTTGCTTATCGGAAGAAATTTCCCGGCAAGTACCAAGAAGAGTTTGGTATAGAAGACCCCTCTGTTATCGCTCGGCATGATTTACCTGGCACCACATATGCAAATCCAATGTTCCCGTTCCCAGCCCTTGAGGCTTCAATAGCCTATCTTGATAAGATAGGTCTGGTAACAAGTAATCACATTGACGCAAACTTCATGAAAGCTGTAGGCTTCAAACCTGCAGACAAAAATGAATGGGTTGCGAAATGGGATGACTTGCACCATGAAGCTCTTATAGAGTTTGGGAGGACAGGAAAGGCAGGATTTGCAGTAGCGGTTACCTTGGCACGGAAAGAAAAAATGTCTGGCAAACATTTTCTTATTCCCGTGTTTGATGCAGCATGGCATTACGATAG
>CAYUDJ010000015.1:0-12561 GCA_964443635.1 uncultured Candidatus Saccharibacteria bacterium
TGCTCGGATGGCTTTTTCTATATCCATAGTATCTATACTGTAGCACTATTTTTATTTTTTTAAAGCACGTGACTTTTTTGGCTTTCGTACCGGCAACGATTCTGCAATCGCACACAATATCTCTGCGAGGCCATCAATCTGACCAAGCTGAGATTCCTCCACAACATAATGAGGCTTTGCTCCAGGAAATGGTGTATCTTTTTCGCATATGACCTCAAGCTCCTGACTTGCAGGTACTATCTTTACATACAACTGATCATCACAAACCAATGCGACCACTTTGCCGTCTGCATAGAGCGCATATTCGCCAAACATTGCCCTCGTAGAAAACCGATCAGGATGTCCAAGTTTTTCGAGAATGAATTCTATGGTTTCTTTTTGAGTAGACATACTACGATACGAGATACACTGCCAGCAAAAACAATCCACCCCACCATCCAATATCTGAAACGATAAGACTCACCATGATTTTCTTTTGCCATGATACAGGCAACAATTCTCCTGACCGTCCTTCCTTTTCACGTTGCAGTAAAAACGGACTCACTTTAAATGAAAGGAAATATCCATTTACAATCAGAACGAGCACGATGATGGAGTGAATAAATGGAATACCTGAAAATGACGCATGGCGATAGAATACGAGTCCACCAATAACAGCAAGGATGATACCGACCCAAATCATTGGTTTGGTAACCTTGTGTGTTCGAGTCGCCGCTTCGGTCCAATATGAAGACGTCCGCCCGAGAAATCCATGGATATCTATCACCGTGACCGCGCCGAGTCCAATAACAAATCCCATCAGAATCCCAAACAAACCTATCGCATCAATCCATAGTTGTGTTGCCATAGTAGTATTCTACACTACCCTCGCCGTGCCGCTTCAATTGTCGCAATATCGATCTTCTTCATCGTCATCATTGCATCAAATGCACGTTTTGATTCTGCACCACCAGCAGCAAGTCCATCCATCAATGCGCGTGGCGTGATCTGCCATGACAGTCCCCACTTATCTTTACACCATCCGCATTCACTTTCCATACCTCCATTTTCTATGATTGCATTCCAGTACCGATCCGTTTCTTCTTGATTGTCTGTTGCGATTTGAAATGAGAACGCTTCACTTTGTTTGAACATAGGGCCACCATTGATAGCCATACACGGGATACCGCAAACGGTAAAATTCACTGTTAGTGCCTCACCCTTTTTACCATCCGGGAAATCACTGGGTGCATAGAAGACACTATTTACCTGACTATCGGGAAATGTCGCTGCATAAAAATTCGCCGCAGCTTCCGCATCCTTATCAAACCAGAGACAGATTGTATTTTTTGGTGTTGTATTCATAGATTCAGTATACATTATTGGTTAAATTGTTATCCTTTCATGAATTAGCTTTGAACCTGTTGATTCTCTAGGGAAATTATCTTTTTCATCACGGAAAGAAAACTCTTTATCTGGATGATTTACTTTTTTAGGGAATAGTGAAATAATTTTTTCAATATCCGTAAATGGTCTCCCTTGCAATTTTTCTCCTTCAATAGGTGAAGTGTGTGCACCTGAAGATAATGACCCCGTATTGGGATTTTCTTTTATAAGTTCCCCCATGGATTCAGATGCTATTTGCCAATATGTACAAACAGCAATTAGATGTTCAATATTACTTCCTTCATGATATTTCTCAAGATGCTCAAGTAATTCCTCTGTTAGATCCCATAAAGTATCCCATTTTAGAGAACCTTCTGAATAATCAATAAGTGTAGATTCTTGTAAATAAAGCATAAAAGCCATATTTATTAAGGGGGTATTTCTCTCAGCAGCATGCACAAACACTTCAAGCCAATTACTTTCGAGTTTGCCGTAAAGGTGAGGATAATCTTTATATTTCTCCTTTTTCTTTACTTCCCATTCCGCCTCATGTTTCTCATTAGCGATTTCCTCTCGCTCATTTTCCTTTTGACGATAAATACGGTAGATATAGTAAGCGATTATAGCAAGTAGAATTATTATAAATGTCATATTATACTCAGATTTATGTTAATTAGGTAATTTAACTTCTTCTCCTTCTTCGTAGGACTTTTCATATGTTTTTCCTTCAAATGTATATTTGATATTCAACTGTTTATGAATACCAGGAGCAGGGTCATGATCTATTTCATTAGAAGCCGTAAGGTTAATCTTATCATTTTGAATTAAATCTTTAAGTTTCTGGGTAACATCAATAAAATTAGTGTTCGCCCCATATTTAGCTTCTAGAATACTAAATGAGCTTATACTACCGGCTTTTTTAAAGAGAGATTCTTTAACTTTTATAAATTTTTTATATGATAAAAACAAAAATATTCCAAAAACAATACTCAATATCAAAGAAACATAAAAAAAGGTATTTGCTCCTACTTGTAATCCGCTAAAAAATGCTCCAAAGGCAATAGAAAAAAGACTTAACCATAACTGAAATTCTTGCGAATAATTATTGAAATTACTCACTCGGTCTTCTGTTACAACATAAGCATCCTGTCCCATTCCATGAACAGTTGTTGTCACGAGACCATCTTCTGATTCAAATATTTTAAAAGCAGGCATTTTATTTTCTCTGAAAAGAGATACCTGAATTTGGGTATTTCTTTTTAAGGTTATTTACTACAATCTCTCTTATTTCATCTAATTCTGTCGGACTAGGCTTAATAAGGTTAGGATTTGAATTAACAAGTTTTTCAAGCAGTATTTCTAATACCCCAATTCTGAACTCGTTTTCTAATATTTGATTTGAGTCAATTTCTCCAAATTTAATTCCCATACCTATACTATATATCTAAAAATTTAATTGTCTATAAAATTTGATACTTTTTAAATGAAAAGAATTCAATAAAATAAACGATTTTTCTACTCAATGCTGGGGAACTAGGACTCGAACCTAGATAAACGGAACCAAAATCCGTTGTCCTACCATTAGACGATTCCCCAATATTGCTTCGTCCCTATGACGAATGCATTGTTTTATACCACGAAAAGCCTACGCTTTCAATTCGACCCCAGTCATCTCGATGAATGCGAGTTCAAGCGGCAATGCAGGAATAGACGCATACGCGATGCGCTCTATAGCAGTGATGAGCGAGACGATACCACGGGATGAGATGGTCTCGATGTTCTCCACTGCCCCGCGCTTGATGATCTCGAGGTATTGCTCGCCGTGCTCGGCCTCAAGGGTCGCACGCATTGCCGGCGAGTAGCGGTACATGAGCGAGTGGCGCATGGTGTCGAGCAGGAGCTGGGCAAGGAGCATCATGTCGGTGTGGTGGGTGGTTGCGCGGCCAAGGGTCGCGTACGCCGCATCGATATTGCGATCGATGAGTGCGGTGTAGAGATCCTGAAGGAGGGAGAGTGATGGCGCGCCGGTAACCGTCTCGACGAGCTCGCGGGTGACGGTGCGACCCTTTGCAGCAGAAAAGACTTTCTGGAGAATGCTATAGGTATCACGAAATGATCCATCCCCGAGGAATGCCACGAGTGTCGCACTCTCTGCATCCACTGCGACCTTTTCTTGTTCTGCAATACGCGTGACCATCTCCGCGAGAATTTTTTCATTTGGCTTGCGGAATGAAAATACCTGACAGCGTGAGAGGATTGTTTCTGGCACTTTTGCAAGTTCAGTCGTGGCAAGGATGAATATCACGTGAGCTGGTGGTTCCTCAAGGGTCTTCAATAATGCATTGAATGCATGATTTGAGAGCATGTGCACTTCGTCGATGATGTACACCTTGTAGGCAGATGAAAATGGAAATGCACGCACACCTGCACGGAGCGTGTCGATGTCCTCGACGCTTCGATTTGATGCCGCATCGATCTCAATGATATCTTCATCAGCGGTGCCGAGTGCACGAGCAAATATGCGAGCAACTGAAGTTTTCCCCGTACCGCGTGATCCGATGAAGAGATACGCATGGGAGAAGTTCTGATTCTCAATAGATTGTGTCAGCACGGAGACGATATGCTCCTGCCCGACGACTTGTGCCCAGTCCTCGGGGCGGTATTTGCGGTATAAGACTTGGTTATGCATGGCTATAGTCTATCAGAGTGTGCCAAAAAATCCGAAATCACTGATTCTACGGTTGCAGTATCAGGTGCGTCCATCAACTTCATGCGCAGCTCCTTCGCGCCGGCAAAGCCGGTACAGTATGCCTTGTAGTGCTTTTTCATGATGGCAGGGCTTTTGATATCACCGAGTTTTTCTTCAAAAAGTTTTGTGTGCTCTAAGAGTACTTCGAGTCGCTCGCGAACCGTGATCGGTTTAGTCTGTGACACCGGGGCCTTGCGTCGTGTATCAAAAAGTTTTCCGATGAGTGGCAGCTTGCGCAGCCAGGAGGCACGTCGCTGTGGAAGTACAGCAACGACTTCCCTGTTCTCATCAAAGAACCATGGGTTGCCAAAGAGTGCTCGCCCTACCATCACACCATCAGCACCACTTGCTGCTGCTTTTTTCTTTCCATCGGCGAGAGATGCCACGTCACCATTTCCGATGATGACAGTGTTTGGTGCGAGTTTGTCGCGAAGTTTTACTACATCCTTGAGTCGTGACCAGTCTGCGGGAACGTTTGAGAGCTCCTTGCGAGTACGCACATGCACCGTGAGTGCCGCAATGTCGCATGAGAGAAGTAGTGGAATCCATTGATCAATCTGTACTGACTGATACCCAACGCGCGTTTTTACAGACACTGGGATATCTTTACCCGCTGCCGCGATACCGCGCTTTGCAGCTGCGATTATTTCTACTGCTATCTCCGGCGTCTTGATCATTGCAGCCCCTGCGCCCTGTTTTTCAATCGTCTTGTCCGGACATCCCATATTGATATCCACTCCATCAAAACCAAGCTCAGCACAAAGCTTTGCTGCACCTTCCATATTCACCGGATCCGCAGAAAAAAGCTGTGCCACAATCGGCCGCTCACCTTCGCTATACTCAAGATCACGCCCGAGTATTTCTCTGCCTTTACTCATCAGTCCATTTGCAGAGACAAACTCCGTCCACATGACATCAGGCTTGCCATAGCGTGTCAGCAGTACGCGAAATGCCGCGTCCGTCACATCTGCCATCGGTGCCAGTACAAAAAATGGACTCTTTTGCTTTTTAATTGTTTGCCAGAAATTCATTATAAAAATTACTATTGAAACTTATACACTACTTTATTTGAAAATCGAAGGTCGAGATATTCGAGTACTTTTGATGAGTCGGCATATTGTGCACGCAATGGATCAGTGCGCAATGCTGAAAACAATGCTTCAAGTGCAGTATCCATATCACGGGTCGGATCAATCTTCATGACACTTGGTCTGCCATGGTGAATAAAATCGATTGAGAGTTCGTGCTCTGACTTGAAGTCAAATGATTCTGGATCAATAGAAATCGCACGCAACTTCTCATCAAGCATCATGACGAGCGCGAGTTGTTCTGTCGTGATTGGAGTAAATGGATACGGCGCTGTATTGCCTACGAATAGTTTCAAATATGCATCTCCTGAGAAATAGGGTGCTGGCGCAAAGACCGTACCAAGTTCGTCCATAAATGAACACTCATCAGTTTCTCCATGCTGACACCACAAATAGATACCTTTGTATTCTTCGACATCAACAGAGAGTGTATTCATCGCACTGCGATCTACTTCCACCTCCTTGAAGCGAGGAAATGCTGTATGTACTGCACGCGCAATACGGTTTGGATGCACGAGCAGTATACTTGCCTTTGGCATGAGCGAGAGATAGTTTCCTTCGAGTGGTGCTTTCACAAAGAGAGAGACTTCTTCGGGATCAGCAACTTGTGTGCCATTCACCACAACATTCGTTACCTGCCATGCAGGGATGCGCGTGAGTACTACAAATCCGACAAGTACAACAACGACGCTTGCAATCACTATCACGCGTTTCCACGGAAAACTTTTTTTCTCAGGTTTCGCAGGGTCAGCCTTCAAAACCTTGGAGTGATAGGTGCGTTCGTACATGACTAGCCGATATAGTCCTTGCCCATGTATGGGACAAGTACATCAGGTACTTTGATTCGACCATCTGCCTGCTGGAAATTTTCAATCAATGAGACAAGAATTCGTGGAGTAGGTATTGCCGTACAGTTGAGTGAGTGTGCATAGCGAGTCTTGCCTTCCGCATCCTTATACTTGATACCGAGACGTCGTGTCTGGAAGTCATGGAAATATGACGCTGATGAAATCTCACGATACACTTCTTCTTTTGGTACCCAGAGTTCGATGTCATACATCTTTACCTTCCCAAGTCCCATGTCACCGGTTGATGCATTGAGTACCTGGTATGGAATGCCAAGGGATTCGATGAACTGCTCGGTACTGCCATTCATTTCTTCGTGCCACTTCACACTTTCTTCGTGACTCGCCTCACAGAGCACGACTTGTTCGAGTTTATAAAATTCGTGCACACGGATGAGTCCTTTTACATCCTTGTTGTAGCTGCCGACTTCGAGACGGTAGCAGGGAGAAAAGCCGAGCATCTTGATCGGGAGCTGTTCTTTTGGAAGAACCTCATCCATGTACATACCCATGAGTCCAACTTCTGACGTGCCGACGAGATAGGTGTCGTCCTGGTTTTTATAAATATCAGCTTCGCCTTGTGGAATGAATCCGCAGCCCATGAGTGGCTCACGCTTGGTGATGACTGGCGGCATGACAGGATTGAATCCACGCTTCGTCCAGAAATCCATCGCATAGTTCCAGATTGCAAAACAGAGCTTCACTGCATCGCCCTTGAGATAGTATCCCCGAAATCCATGTACCTTCACCCCGCGGTCAAAGTCTGCGATATCAAGTGCAGTCATAATCTCGATGTGATCCTTTGGTACAAAATCAAATACAGGCTTATCTCCCCATGTTTTTTGTACGACGCTTGATTTCTCATCAGGACCTTCGGGTGCTGACATGTCAGGGATGTTTGGTACCTGGAGCATGAGTGCCTGCCAATCTTTCATCACCACACGAACTGCTTCCTCAGCTGCTTGCATCTTTTCTTTGAGTGGCTTGAGGTCAGCGATCATTGTTGCGCGAACTGTCGCATCAGACTGCTTTGGGATTTCGTCAGAGAGACGGTTCTGCTCAGCGCGGACATTTTCAAATTCCATCATTGCGGCCTTGCGCTGGTCGTCGAGCGCGAGCAATGCGTCAACGTCAAGGGAGACGTTCTTTTTGCGCACAGCTTCCTTGATCAGGTCAGGATTTTCCCGGATGAATTTGATGTCCAACATAGTGACACTACTATAGCGTATTTTGGGGATTTTTAAAATAATAAAAAAGACCCTTCTTTTAAGAAGGACCTTTTAGATGTGTGAATTAGACAAACTCATAATTCACTAATTTAATTTTCATTTCATTATACATAAACCTACTTAAATGATACCCCTTGAACAAACGACTGTTTTCCAAGGAAAATATGTATAAATCATTAAATGTTACAACTTCTTTAGGAAGTTTTAATACTGCTTCTTTTAGAATTTTTGTAGCCTTTTTATGATCTTGCACTACATCTCTTATAGAAGAGTTCAGAAATGATACCTGGTCCGGTGTTAAATCGTTCGTATCTGTAAACACCCTTAAACTTCCATTAGGATTAACCTCTAAGGATTTTAATCGGTTTGGACCAATAATATGACCTAATTTTCTTAAAAATATTTCAAGCTCTAAGTTTGAAACATGAAAGACAGTTTGTTTTTCCATTGTTTTTAATTTTTATTATGATAGCACATATATTATACAATGTCAAACATATTAAAGATGTTGAGTTTTCTTTTATCTCCCCTCTCTATACTGTCCTCCTATGGACGACTTCCCTATCATTTCCATCAATCCGCTTGAGGCATTTCCAACACTCGCTGAAATCCCACAAATACCAAAATCATTTTCGATGCGTGGGACAATGGAGAATGTTGTTGGTAAGAAATTGGTCTGCTTTGTCGGCAGTCGCAAATGCACTGCCTATGGCAAAGGCGTATGTCAGAGTCTCATCGAAAATCTCCAAGGTTATCCCGTCGTCATCGTCTCAGGACTCGCACTCGGTATCGACTCGATCGCACACAGGGCGGCACTCGATAGTGGAATCACCACGATTGCATTCCCTGGTTCAGGTCTCGGATGGGATGCACTCTATCCCGCACAGCATCGCGGTCTTGCGGAGAATATTCTCATGAGTGGTGGCGCACTCATTTCTGAATACAAGGAACACCAGGTCGGTGCACCCTGGACATTTCCTCAGCGCAATCGACTCATGGCGGGAATATCTGACCTCACGATCATTGTTGAAGCAGAAGAAAAATCTGGAACACTCATCACGGCAAGACTTGCGACTGACTACAACAAATCCGTCGGCGCAATCCCTGGACCAATCACCTCTCCTTCATCAAAAGGTGCGAACTGGCTACTGAAGCTTGGTGCTACCCCGATCACTGGAGTTGATGACATTCTCGAGGAACTCGGGCTGGCACCGCGCACCACTGCCGACGTATCAGCGTATTTTAACCTCACCCCTGATGAAGAACGTGTACTGTCTATATTGAACGAAGCAAAGACAAAAGAAATGATTATTACCGAACTGAATCTCGATCCAGTAACAGCGAGTATTGTCTTTTCAAGTTTAGAAATTAAAGGAGTAATAACAGAAATGATGGGTATCATTGAGCGCGCTACATGATACATATATAGTACGCATCATTGCCATTTTTTTCCCTGCATGGTACTACTGCTCTGTAAAAGATATTTGCATTATGAAATTATTAATCGTCGAGTCCCCATCAAAAGCAAAGACAATTGAGAAATATCTCGATGGTGCATATACCGTGCGCGCATCAGTCGGTCACGTGCGCGATCTTCCAAAGTCTCAAAAGAAAGCCATCGACATCGAGGCAGGCTTTGTGCCGCATTATGAAATTTCTAAAGGCAAAGACAAAGTCGTCGCAGAACTCACCGAGCTCGCTCGCAAAGCAGATGAAATCATCCTTGCTCCCGACCCGGACCGAGAAGGAGAAGCGATCGCCTGGCATATCGAAGAGCTCCTCAAAGCTGACAAGAAAGTAAAATCCCCGATCAAGCGTGTGACATTCAATGAGATCACCAAAGAAGCAATCACCGAAGCGCTCACTCACCCGCGCGATATCGATACCAACCTTCGCAAAGCACAAGAAGCGCGTCGCGTGCTCGACCGTCTCGTCGGCTATGATCTCTCCGGTATCATCTGGCAAAAAGTTCGCTACGGTCTCTCTGCTGGTCGTGTACAGTCTCCTGCACTCCGCATCCTCATGGAGCGTGAACGTGAGATCCGTGCATTCATTCCTGAAGACTATTGGGTACTCACCGCAACAGTGGCAACAAAGAAAAAGGTTGAACTCGTGCTCACTTGTACCGAAGAACCACGTGACAAAAAGGAAGTTGATCGCATTTTGAAACTTGGGACTGAAGGCGCGTGGTACGTGCGTGAAGTAAAAGAAAGTGAACAAAAAAGAAGCCCTCGTGCGCCATTTACCACATCCACACTCCAGCAATCTGCAAGCTCACGTCTTGGTTTTTCTCCATCACGCACCATGATGACTGCTCAGAAACTCTACGAAGCAGGTCACATCACCTACATGCGTACTGACTCGACAACCCTTTCTGCACAATCCATCCCCGCAATGACAAAGATGATTGAGAAAACATTTGGAAAAGAACTCGTTGAAGTCCGCCAGTACAAGACCAAGGCAAAAAATGCACAGGAGGCCCATGAAGCGATCCGCCCGACTCACCCTGAAAAGCGCAGTATCGGTATGACCGAAGATCAGAAAAAACTCTACACACTTATCTGGGAACGCACCCTTGCCTCCCAAATGATTGATGCAAAGCTTTTGAAGACTCGCATTGCAGGAAATATCAAAGGTGACACCATCCCAGACTTCACCGTAAACGGTTCACAAGTTATCTCTCCAGGTTGGCTCCTTGCAGACACTGGCGCGCGAGGTGAAGATGTGGAGCTCCCCGCAGTGACAGAAGGTGAAATACTCGATCTCAAGTCTCTCACCGATCTCGCAAAACAAACCGAACCGCCAAATCGTTATAGTGAGGCAGGACTTGTCAAAGAACTTGAAACACGTGGTATTGGCCGCCCATCTACCTATGCGGCTATCATTCGTACTCTGGAAGAACGTCAGTATATTGAAAAGCTCGGCAGGTCTCTCAAGCCGACTGATACCGGTGACGTTGTGTCGTCATTCCTTGAGCAGAACTTCATGCAGTACATCTCTGACACCTTCACCGCTGAAATGGAAACAGAGCTCGATGATATTGCAAACGGTGATCGTGAATACGAAAAAACATTACGAGATTTTTATACACCATTTAAAAAAGAGGTAAAAGAAAAAGAGAAACTTGATAAAGCGACAACACTCGAAGCTGCAGATCCAAAATACAAATGTCCTATCTGTGGCAAAAGTATGGTGGTCAAACTCGGTCGTGCAGGAAAGTTTCTCTCATGCGTCACTTATCCCGAGTGTATAGGAGCACTCATGCTTGATGGTACTGAGATCAAACCAGATGAACCGATCGGTACCGACCCAACGACAGGGCTTGAAATATTTACCAAGGTCGGACGATTCGGTCCCTATGTCCAACTCGGTCCCATGCCAGAGAAAATCAAAGGAAAGAAACAAGCCAAGCCTCGCATGGCAAGTATTCCAAAGGAAGTTGATCCAAGCTCAGTGACACTCGATATGGCATTGCACTATCTCTCACTTCCCCGCGTACTTGGTACTCATCCAGCAGACGGAGTGGACGTCATCGCAAACGTCGGACGATTTGGTCCGTATGTTGGACATGAGAGAAATTTCCGCTCAATCAAACTCCCACTCGATGTATACACCATCACACTTGATGAGGCACTCGCACTCCTTGCGCAAGAAAAGAAACCACGAGGATTCCAAAAGAAAAAAGTATCCTAATCAAAACGATCAGGACACTTTATAAGACCTATTGCCAGCTATTGAGGCACAGGTACAGGCACATACACTGCTTCTTGTCCGGTAACAACCAGCTTAAGTGAGCCAGTAGAAACATCTTTTGCCCATCCGTATGTATTACGGTATCCAGCAAACACATACTGCTGCTGTGGCTGTACAGATACTTCGGGTTGCATGTATACCGGATTGTACGTTTGGGGGATAATATTCGGCACACGAGACGGCACAACAAGAACGATTACAGGTGTATTATTTCTATAAAACTGTCTTTGAGGCCAATGGCGATACTGAGAATATGCACTATCACTTAGCAATAGAACAAGCACTAAAACCAATAATCTTTTCATGGGAAAAGTTTTAAATGGTGATGAAATATACGATTCCTTTGGGAGTATTGCAGAAGCCCCACTAGCTGTCAATTGCTCTCTTTTAAAGAAAAAAGTATAGTAGCTCTATGGATTCCCTTCTATCACGTATCCCCACAATCTCTGCTGAAGACCGTACGTTAATCGAAAAGGCGTATGCTTTTGCACAAACAAAACACGAAGGACAGCTCCGCCGCAGCGGTGAACCGTATTTCACCCATGTCGTCGGTGTTGCAACAAACTGTATTGCCTTTGGTATGGACACCGTGACCATCGTCGCAGCGCTCCTGCACGATACGCTCGAAGATACCGAAACGACTGAAGAAGAAATCCGTGAGGGTTTTGGAGACGAAGTATTGTTTCTGGTCAAAGGCGTGACCAAGCTCGGCAAACTCAAATACCAAGGCCGTGAACGCCATGTCGAAAGTCTCCGCAAATTCTTTGTCGCTATCGCCGAAGATATTCGCGTACTCATCATCAAGCTTGCCGACAGATTGCACAATGTCTCTACCCTTGAACACGTACGCCCTGACAAACGAGTACGCATTGCGCTGGAAACAATCGAAGTTCACGCTGCGCTTGCGGGACGTCTCGGCATGGGAAAGCTCAAAGGACAACTCGAAGACTATGCATTCCCGTATGCATTTCCAAAAGAATACGAACGAACTCGCGCTTTTTTTGATGAGCGTGCTCCTGAGGCACAAAAGACTGTTGCACAGGCACATACTGAACTTGAAAAGACATTAAAGGAATTTGATCTCAAGAATGTCGAAGTCGAATCTCGCGTCAAACACCTCTACAGTTTGTACATGAAAATGGTGCGCTATGAGAAGCGCAAGAAAAATATCGACCAGATTTATGATGTCGTCGCAGTGCGTGTGCTCACTGACAGTGTGACTGACTGTTACCAAGTCCTCGGACTCGTGCATATGCTATGGAAACCACTCCCTGGTCGTATCAAAGACTACATTGCGCTCCCCAAGCCAAACGGCTATCAATCACTCCATACCACTGTCATTACGCCAACCGGCATTGTTGAAATACAAATACGAACACATGACATGCACCGCGAGAGTGAGCTTGGCGTTGCGGCTCACTTCGTCTACAAAGAACATGCTGCAGCAAAAACTACTCATCAACCTCCTCAGAATAAAAAATTTAACTGGCTCGATGAACTCAAAGAACTCCAAACCGTCGTCAAAAGTCCGA
>CAYUDJ010000016.1:0-1772 GCA_964443635.1 uncultured Candidatus Saccharibacteria bacterium
GTTGCGAGTTCATTCACTGACAACGGCATCAGTTCTTCGGGGTGGAGTGTTCGGAAGCTGAAATCGTGCACAAGTGCAGGAATAGCTGAGACTTTTGTGTCAGTCCAAGAAATAGAGTTGGAGTTGGGAAGGGTGAACTGTGCGAATGATGATTTGATTGTGGTGAGAATACTCTGTGCTCGAGGAAGGTTTGTTGCAGAAGCGATAACTCTGATACTCGCAGAGAGACTCTGGCTTTTGTTCTTGAGCGTTGCCAGTTCAATGCCTCGGGTATCAATATTTTTTTCTTTCGTTTCATCAGGACTCTTCGGTGTATCAAAAAATGAGAGCAGGCCTTTGCCGACACCAGCGAGGACTGAATGAGTCATATCTTTGTACAGATTTTTTACAGAGTCAGTGCCTTTTTGTGCAGCTTCGATGACTGAAGTGTAGAGTTTGTTTGGTTGGTCAACGTCGCTCGTGATAATGACCTGGATTGCAGCGCCTTCGCCTGCTTGCTCAAGTTGTGAAAGGGAACCAATAAGAGCATTGAGTGGATCATGCTCGAAGTTTTCATCAGTGTTCAAAGGGAAAATAGCAGGCTCTGCGAGGTGTGCGATGCTGCCGGCAATGCCGGAACCTGTCGGAGTAAAAATATTGTAATCGTCAGTGACTTCATCGATGATTGCGGTCGGGTAGTACGCATGAACAAGTTTTTCAAATGTTTGATCACTCTCTTTTGGAATAGATGCATAGAGTGAAATGTCTCGTCCATGGTTTTGCACCGCAAGCTCGAGTACATAGTATTGTGCTTTGTAATGATCGGCGACAGTGAGCATTCCGACATAGAACTGCTTCATTGCCTGGATGAAGTTTTTGAACCCTGCCTTGTCATCGTTCCCCGCACTTGGAAGTGTGACAGCAAAGAGTGAGTGACCAAGCTCCACTGCGAGCGGACTGGTCTCACGAAGACCCGGGATTGCGCCGATTGTGTGGAGGTACTGGACGAGGAATCGATGAAAGTCATCTTCGAGGTGTGCATCATTCATCCGACTAACAACGTCGAGTGCATTCTTCACACCCTTTTCAAGCATGAGGCCAAAGAGCTCTTCGATCTTTGTATCATGCGCTTCTGGTTTGAGTTTGAGTACGATACGCTCTGCGCTATGGGTGGGGAGTACTTGGGTTTCGTGGAGAAAGTCTTTGGCTTCGGCACGTGCATATTGCTCAACAGTTGCACGTGTTGCACTCTCAAGATTCTTGTGGGGTTCGTTTTGCAAGATGTATTCTTTTTGTGATTGCTCAGCAAGCCAGTTGAGTTCTTCAGCAGGAGAGCGAAATGGTTCTTTTGTTCCAAACATACCTAATAGTATACACAAAAACACTATCGATTACTCGATAGTGTTTTTGTTACATAATATTCGATCGAATATTATTTCTGTATTACTTTACGGCGTCCTTGAGCGCCTTTGCTGCGCGGAATTTTGGCACGCGAGTAGCTGCAACCTTGACCTGTTCACCAGTCTTTGGATTGCGAGCCATGCGAGCTGCGCGAGGTTTCACTGAAAAGATTCCAAGACCTGCGATCGATACTTCGTCGCCCTTCTTCAATGTCTTGGTGATCTCTGCAATGATACTCTCCACGATTTCTTCGGCCTGTACTTTCGTACCGTTGACCTTACCGTGGACGAGTTCAACGAGTGCTGCTTTGTTCATAGTAGTTCTTTGGTTCCCCGAGGGGAGTGATTGATAATCTCGTCAGGAGTGCTTACGCTTCCGCCATAAGCATAGGG
>CAYUDJ010000016.1:1872-12547 GCA_964443635.1 uncultured Candidatus Saccharibacteria bacterium
GGGAGTGATTGATAATCTCGTCAGGAGTGCTTACGCTTCCGCCATAAGCATAGGGTCATTATATAGCAAGGCGGTTTGGCAATGCAACCTTTTAAAAGATTGACTTTTATCAACATATAGACTATAATGTTTTCAAATTAAATCCTAAAGTTTATGCAAAACCAGCAAACCTTGGAGATCATATGGCCATTGTCATACCTCCTACTGATCAGTATCAGCGTCATTGTTCCTTTTTTAGTTCCAAAATCTATCCGAAAAGACGTCATCTATGTCTGTCTAGCCGCTCTGGCCATAGGCACCGTCGTCTATAACCTCGTATAGACCAAATCCAATCCAACCATGAAAGACCACCAAATAGGTGGTTTTTTTCGTGTGTACAGGACGGTTTATATATGATTTAATTGCTGTATATGGAAAAAAACGAATTTGAAAACTTGGCAGGAAACCAATCACAAGATGACAAGGAAAAGAAGCAGGACGATGTAAATGCAGAAGGGCAGCCACTGTATATGGCATTTCTTGCAGACCCAGAAGCAGTCAATGTTACAAAGGAAGAAATACAGGATGCAAAGAACGCGCTTATTGAGCTACAAAATCAGCATCCAGAAGTCGTCTCACTTTGTAGACACCGCTCGATACCTGAGTGCCTCGAAGCTGTACGACAAGTAGCATAAACAAAAAACCGCTATCTCAGCGGTTTTTTTATTATCTCGCAAAATCCGTAATTCTGGTTTCACGTATAATCGTCACCTTAATCTGTCCCGGATAGCGGAGCTCTGTCTCAATGGACGTTGCAATAGTACGAGCGAGATGTTTTGCATCGAGATCTGAGATTGTCTCAGGATGAACAAAGATACGGATCTCGCGCCCTGCCTGAAGTGCATAGGCTTTCTCAACGCCGGCAAACTTTGCAGCGAGTCCTTCGAGATCACTGAGTCGCTTGATATACATTTCGGCAGTATCTCTACGTGCACCAGGTCGAGCACCTGATATCATATCGGCGGTCTGCACGATGACAGCCTCCAGTGTTTCATGCGGGCAATCATCGTGGTGACTCTTCATTGCGGTAATAATTTTTTCGTCAGTATTGAATCGGCGCATGACTTTGATACCAATGTCGATATGAGTGCCTTCGAACTCATGATCCAAAGCTTTCCCAATATCGTGAACGAGTGCGCCTGCCTTTGCGATATACACATCAGCGCCGACTTCGGCAGCGAGCATGCTCGCAAGGTGTGCCATTTCGATGGAGTGCTGCAGAACATTTTGTCCGTAGCTTGTCCGGAAGTGAAGACGCCCGAGTATGGCAACAAGTCGAGGGTCAAAGTTGTAGATGCCGCATTCGTATACTGCTGCAGCACCTTTCTCTTTGATCGTTTCATGAATCATAGCCTTTGCTTTCTCTACTTCTTCTTCGATTTTTGCAGGTTGGATACGACCATCTTTGATCAAGCTTTCCAGTGCCGCTGTCGCAATCGCACGGCGAACCGGATCGTAGCATGACACGATGATGGCATTTGGTACTTCATCAATGAGAAGTTCAACACCAGCAAGCCTTTCAAATGCGCGAATATTGCGACCTTCCTTTCCGATGATTTTCCCTTTTACCTCTTCATTTTGGAGAACGACAGTTGCGGTAGTGAGTTCATTTGCAGTCGGTACTGCGAGCCTCTGGATGGTGGTGGTGAGGATGTCGCGTGCGCGTTCAGTGAGTGCATCGAGGGATTGTAGTTCAAGTTTGCGACTACGTACTGCAAAGTCTTCTTGGTACTGGCGCTCTACTTCATCGAGTAATACTGCCTTGGCATCTTCACGTGTTATGAGTGTAATGTTCTCAAGTGTGATGAGACGTTCCTCTACCAAGTTCTCTGCTTGTTTCATGAGTGCATCAGTGCGGATGTTCTTCTGTTCAATAGTTCTGATTTGCTCATCGAGTTCAGCTTGTCGAAGATCAAGCAAGGACTCTTTTCTCACGAGGCGTTCTTCAGTCTGGCGAAAGTCGAGGTCTTTCTCTTTTTCGGTGACGCGGATTTCCTCGCGAAGGAGTTCTGCTTTTTGTTTTGCGTCATCAACGATTTTTTGAGCCTGTTCGCGCGCGTTCATCAGACGCTCTGAAACAGAGAGTTCAAGCGAGTTCTTGCGAAGGAGGAACATGAGTGCACGGATCGTGTAACCGATCGCGATACCAGCTATTGCGATACCAACAGCCAGGACATTGCTGGCAATCATATTATTTGACTGCTATTGGTTTGGTAATGACCGCATCAATGATGCCGTATGTTTTTCCTTCGGGTGCGTTCATATAAAAATCACGCTCAACATCTTTTTCGATTTGACTGACTTTCTGGCCGGTGTTTTTTGCAAGAAGTTGGTTCATAAGTTCACGGACCTTGAGGATACGTCGCGCAGATATCTCGATATCCGTCGCCTGACCTTCTGCACCGCCTGATGGCTGGTGAATCATGATTTCGGAGTTTGGTAATGCATAGCGTTTACCTTTTTGTCCTCCAGCGAGGAGAAATGCTCCCATTGATGCAGCAACGCCGACACAGATGGTAGAAACATCAGGCTTTACGAACTGCATCGTGTCATAAATTGCCATACCAGCAGTAACAGATCCACCGGGAGAGTTGATATATAAATGAATGTCTTTTTTCGGGTCTTCGTTTGTCAGGAACAGAAGTTGTGCGATGACGAGGTTTGCAGCGTGATCGTCGATTGGACCTGCAAGGAAAATGATGCGGTCTTTGAGAAGTCGTGAATAGATATCGTAGGCACGTTCGCCCATGTTCGTTTTTTCAATAACGGTTGGAATAAGCATAGTGTTCAAAAAAGTTAAAAGGGAATAATGGGGTCAAACAGAATGGCAGACGGTCGGTATAGCTACACTATAGCCTCGATTGACATATTTTGCAAAAAGCGTAGAGTTAAGGAAAATTATTTGCCATGATAACAATGTATCAAATCAAAGGTAATCCGATTGGCCTTCATTTCCCCCCACTGGTAGCAGCCTGGTTGAAACGAATAAAAGCAAAAGGAGAAAAAACTAAAGACATTATTGTTTTTAAGGTTGCTTCGTTACGAGAATCTCTTACAAAGGAACACGTTCCTCATGTGGCTGATTTTCTTGAAGAAAACAAAGTGGAAGAAATCGCAGTTCTTGCTGATGAATGTGAAGAAGAAATTTAAAAAAGACCCCCAGTCAGTAGGGGGTCGTTTTTTTTATTTTCCTTCCAATAATGCAAACACTTTTTCGTTCGTGAGAATGAGGTCGGCGTAGGCTTCGGCTCGTGCCATATCCGCACCGGGATACATTTGCATCATCTTTTCAGCTTCAGCTTTTACTTCTTCGTCAGTCGGAGCAAGTTTCTCAGCCTTTGCAATCGCATGCAAGGTCAGCTGGAAATGTGCACGCTTCTCAGCTTCTGGTTTGAAGTCTGCGAGGAGTTCCTCACGAGTCTTTTTTGTATGCTCCAGATAGCCTTCGAGGGTTGCACCAGAGCGTGCAATATCAGCTTCGATCTGTGAGAGCATCTTTTCTTGTTCTGACTGGATAAGGATCTCAGGTATTTCAAATGGTGTTGCGGAAACGATAGACTCCATGATAGCAATGCGTCGCTTGTCCTGCACTTCATGTGCGCTTTCGTTTACGAGATTCTCCCGTACCTTTGCGCGCATTTCTGCAACCGTTTCAAATGCACCAAATGATTTTGCAAAGTCATCGTTTACTTCAGGAAGTTCTTCTGCGTGCTCATGGTTGTCATCAGCACCGTGGACATGACCGTATGCGCGAACTTGGCGGAGATCTTCGACAACCTTATCAACGTCAGCTTCGGTAACTTCTTTTGCTGGTGTTGCCTCTACTGCTCCCGCAAGCTTTTTGTAGTCAGGGAGTTTGATCTCAGGAAGCACTGCTGCACGAATCGTGAATCCAAGTGCATTTCCTCGAGCAATCTTTGTGATGGCGAGATCAGGGCGGCCGATGATGTCGAGGTTCTGCTCCTTCATGATTTCTGGGTAGTGTGCCTGGATTGCAAGTTCTGCCATGTCAGCGAGTACCATTTCGTCAGCGAGGTGCTTCTTTGCGATCTCTGCAGGCACCGCACCTTTGCGGAAACCATCGAGTTCAAGCATGCCCGCAAGGCGACTAAATGCCTTTTCTTCATATGCAGCAAATGCCTCCCAGGTGATTTCACCTTTGATTTCAACAGTACTCTTTTCAGTTGGGGTTATGGTTACGCTAAATGGATTATTCATAGGAGGAGATTCTAGCACACTCCCATTTCTTTTAAAAATCTTTCGAAAAATCAGGAATTGCAGTATTTACTGCTGCGGCCTGGAGATCGCCAACAGAAGACTCTTGTTCATTGGTAGGTGCCGTCGATGTGTCTTCACTGACAGATGTGACATTTTCAGGGGTGGCTGGTATCACAGTTTCATTCACCGTACGTTCTTGGTATAGCCAAAAGCCGCCAAACAGTATGACGACAAGGACGACTATAATAAATGCGATAGGGCTCCTGCGGCGGGCGCCTCGGAATTCACGGGGGACTTGTTCGAATACGGTTGTTCCGAATTCAGATTTACGCATACTATTGGAGAGGAGTATCGATAGTATCAACGGTCGCAGTGAGGACAATTTTGAGTGTAGAAAGTGTGGAGATGAGATGGGTACGTGCATCCTTGAGTTGATCCTGGATTTTCTTTACTGAATCTTTGATTTCAAGTGTCACTTTCTCTTGGTTGCCTTCAAGGATTTCAATTTTTGCCAATGCCTCAAGTGCGAGCTTTGTGGATGCGAGATCGCTGGTTGCGATAGTGAGTTCTGCCTGTGCCTTGCCAGTACCAATGTTCTTTTGTGCAAGACGGTCGAGCGCGAGCTGTGTTCGTGCGGTAAGTGTAGTCAGGCGAGTATTGATATCATTGAGCTGGAGTACGACATTGTCGCGGCGGGTTGCGAGAGGGACTAGTGTCTCATCAGAAGATGTTGTAGAAACAACAGGTTTTGCATGTATATTTGCATTAATTGTGGCTGTTGCAGCCTGCGCATGACCAAAAGCCGTCGGGAGGACGATGAGGCTAAACGCTATAAATAAAGGGGAAATCAACTTTTTCATACAATATATATACCATACAGACGACGGTTTGTCGAAAAGCTTACAAAAAACCTCCCTTTGCAGGGAGGTTTTTTGTTATTTTCCGAATTTCTCTTTATAGAGCTGTTGGGATTTTTTGAGTGCTTCGATCGCTGCATCCTTGCCGCGGATACTATCAATCGTTACGGGGTGCTTGGTTGGATCATCAGATTTGAGGAGTTTGTATGTCTCAAAGAAATGGGTGTATTCCTTGATCATATGTTTATTCAAATCATCGAGATCATGAATATTTTCAAATCGACGATCGTTGACCGGCACTGCAATAATCTTTGCATCACTCTCTCCTGAGTCAACCATATCCATGATTGCTACCGGGCGAACAGCGACGAGTATGCCGACTGCGAGTGGGTATGTTGAAAGTACAATCACATCGAGGGCATCGCCGTCTTCCCAGAGCGTCTGTGGAACGAATGCGTAGTCGAACGGATATGCTGCTGCATTGTAGTTTGCGCGGTCGAGTGCGATCATACCGGTTTCTTTGTCGATCTCGTATTTATTGTGAGAAAGTTTTGGGATCTCTACGATACAGTTGAATTCGTTTGGAACATTTTTTCCAATACTGATGTCATGCCAGAGGTTCATCATATTATTCTTTCCCTTCTATTTCATTGGTAATGATTTCGTCAGTGGTGATGCCTTCGAGATCTGCACTATTGTCAGTCTCAATTGGTGTTTCACTGCCTTGGGTTTCTTCGAGGGCCTCTGTTTCACTGAGCACTTCTTCGGTATTGGCGAGTGCGGGTTCTGCTTTGAATGCATCGAGTGAGACAAAGTCATCACCTTCGAGATTTGCGCCTTCAGTACTGACTTCTGCTTCAGTTCCCTTGATATCAATCTTCCAACCGGTGAGCTTTGCAGCGAGACGAACGTTTTGTCCACCTTTACCGATAGCGAGAGAGAGTTGATCAGGCGTTACTTCGATACTTGCTTTGTGTTCCTCATCATTGAGCTCAAGTCCGAGAACTTTTGCTGGAGAGAGAGCCTTGCGAACAAATTCTTCTGGATCTGCTGACCATTCGATGATATCGATCTTTTCGCCACCAAGTTCATTCATCACCGTTGATACACGCACACCTTTCTGTCCGACACATGAGCCAACTGGATCAATATTTGCGTCTTCGGTCCAGACTGCGATCTTGCTTCGTGACCCTGCCTCTCTCGCAATTGCCTTGATTTCTACAACACCACTTGCGATCTCAGGGGATTCGTATGAGAAGAGCTTCTCAATGAATTTTGGATGGGTGCGAGAGATACGAAGGGTGATACCGCGAGGTGTGTCTTCAACATGGTAGAGGTATCCGCGGATACGAGCACCACGAACGTAGCGTTCACCAGGGATTTGTTCATTTGGAGGAATGACACCGGTTGCACGGTTGAAGTCGACGTAGACCATGCCACGTTCTACCTTTTGGATATGACCAGAGACAATATCTCCTTCTTTTCCACCGAATTCATCCATGATAGAGGTGCGCTCTGCTTCACGAATACGCTGCATGATGACTTGCTTTGCAGTCTGTGCTGCAATACGGCCAAAGTCATCCTTTGGTTCGAGTGAAAAAACAATCTCGTCTCCAACTGCTGCATCACTCTTTATGATGCGGGCGTCGTCGAGGAGGATATGCTTTTCTTCATTGTAGTGCTCGCGCTCGTCCACCTCCGCTTCTTCGGCGCTCTGGCGTGACACGTCACCTTCTTGATTTTCTTCGTCAAAACGTACAAGTGTGTCATCTACAACAGTCTTTACCTGTTCGAAGTTCACGGTGCCAGCATTGAGGTCGATTGCCGCACGGACTACCTGGCCTTTTTTACCATATTCTTTCTTGTACGCTGCAGCGAGAGACTGCTCGATAGCGTCCACGAGAGTGGAGCGTGCGATGCGTCGCTCGAGTTCTAATTGTTCAATTGCTAATTTTAATGCTTTGATGTCTAACATATATTTTATTGTTTATTCTTTTGTAACCCTTTTAAAAGCAATGCCCGACCTTGTGGGGCGGACAGCTGTGTACCTCCACCATACCATATATAGTATGCAGTATCAACAGGTTGTGATCCTTTTTCCTTGCGCCGTTGTTCTATAGTGTTCTATACTTGATACAACATATTATGCGAACCATTGCACAAAAAATCCTCGCTGTTTTCCTCGCAACTTTTTTTGTTGTATCGGTAGCGTATGCAGCGACAAGTAATCTCTCGGGATATGGATGGGCCGGACAAAAAGATGCTGCCGGAAATACTGTCGGTGTTGGATGGGTTAATTTTAGTGGTGTCACAATGGCTGACGTGGCAGGTAATGGGGTTCTGGTAGGTATGGCTGATTCAGAAAATATCGGCCCGATTAACTTTGCTGCCGCAGGATGTCCTACTGCTGATGTTCCTGGTTGTGTAGCAGGAGCTTTTGCTGACTGGTCTAACCCCAACACTGATGGGTCTATTAATGTAAAAGGTTGGGCACGGGCATGCTCAGTTTATGCATCAGGATGTTCAGGCGTTCTTGCAGACGATGCATATCGTGGTACGTGGGATGGATGGATTGCACTATCCAATCCGAGTGGAACAAATTGGTCAGGTACCAACAGTGTTCGTTTTAATCCTACAACAGGGGAATTTTCAGGTTATGCATGGGGGGATCAAGTCGTCGGACGGCTTGATTTTACAGGGGTAAAAGTGACACTTGACCCATCAGATACCTCAATCAAGCTTATTCCAACAAAGACGATTCCTGCACAAGGCACGATTGGCTCACTCTCAAACTCTATAACAGTCCCAAGTACTACAACCACTATTGTTCTGTCGTGGTATAAAGCAGAGGCTTCTACTATCTATACGAGCTGTACAGTGACATCGAGCAAGACTGCAACTACATGGACCCAAAAGATCATTAATTCTGGAGCTGGAAATCTTGTATTCGGTCCCACTGCTCACACTTCACTTTCTGGTGTTTCATATACATCTTCAAACCAAACATATACACTCAGCTGCGTTAAAACAGATGGCACTACTGATACTGCAATTGCAACTGTTACAGATGAGTCTAATCCTCCGCCACCACAATGTACTGCATCAACAACTCTTGCAGAAAATAAAACCTGTTACTGTCAGAATCATGCAGCTGATACAGCAAACTGCAGTACTAATCCTCCGCCACCACAATGTACTGCATCAACAACTCTTGCAGAAAATAGAGCTTGTTACTGTCAGAATCATGCAGCTGATACAGCAAACTGCAGCACCGTTCCTCCATACTGTACGAACCTTCCTCGCTATACCCAAATTACTGCTCCATTCGGTGTCATTCGTACCTCAGACGGCAAATGCAGCTGTCCAGTCGGCAAGGTTATGAAGCTGCTGAATGGCAGATATGACTGTACGACATCTCATTATGAAGAGCATTAATCAATAATTATGGAAAACCAACCACTACAACCAACATCACCTACTCCGCCGAACACAGGACCTCTGTCGCAGAAATTGCGAAGTCATAGCGGGTTGGTTATTGGCGCAGTACTTGCGCTCGTAGTTATCGTGGCACTCGTAGTATTACTGCCGAAAAAGCGCACCCCACTTGAAAATTTACAATTACTTGAAAAAGTTTCTGATCCTGTTACACAAACACCAGCAGAGAGACTTGAGAAGCTCTCTCTCTATGCACAAGATTCTCGTGGTACTAAAGCTACTACCCCTGACGCACAGAAAGATGCAAACAGTGATACACTACAAGCATTAGATGAGATGAGTACAAAACAATAATTATGAATAAACCTCTTACTATTATTACAATAACACTCTCATGCGTTTTGTGTGCTGCAGTGGTCAGTGCGTACAAAAATCCTACCAGTGCATTTCCGACTGATACTGATGTTGTGCCGGTCACTATCGGTAGAGCAAATCAAATAAAGGCAGGAGGGTTGTCAGTCCATGCATTTACTGCAAATAATGCTGAATTTAAAGACATTACTATTGTAGAAAAAAACGTTCGCGGTGGAACAATCGGAACACTAGGGAACTCAACTGTTGAATTTGGTGATTGGGACACCAAAACACCTGCTGTCTCAGTAGTCGTCCAAGATGACACAAAAACAAATGATGTCCTTTCTTCTGATCTATTAAAAGGAACCGGCCAGCGTCCAGTGTGTGCAGATGCGAGCGGTATGGTATTTGAATGTATATAAGTATATGAAAGTAATTTTAAATACACTAAAAACAATTGTTATTCTCGGGGCTATCTGTATCGGTGCAAGCTATGCCTATGCGCAAGTTGGTTCTGGTATGCCACTTCCTATTCATACCGGCTTTGACCAAATAAAAAATGGCAGTCTTGCAGTTGATGGATTTGTTTCCCATGGAATCGCTTCATTTGATGGATCACCGACGAGTGTGTGGTTTTCTGGAATCATTCGAGGGGATAGTCCGCTGAAAAAAGAGTTGGCTTCAATCGTCCGTATTGGAGGCACCGATGCTATTACAGGTACTACCTACAACACGGTCGCCCAGGCAACTGATGAAATTCGTGCCGCACAGCGACTCTACGCACAAAATATAAAGAATACGTATGATGGCGCACTTTGTGCTGATGCGGAAGGGTATGTAGTATTGTGTTCAAATGCAATACCTTCTATTACATTGCAAAGTATTGATTTTAAAAATGATACGTCTTGTAGTGCAGTTCTCGCTCTTTCTCCAGAAGTAGCAAATCCAATAAGAAACAGTCGAGATCCAAATGATCAAAGTAAAAATTTTTATACGGTAGGTGTCGCAGGAGATTATACGTACCAAGGTCAGGCTAATGGTTGTGGAACTGTTGGAGGTGGTGGGTATGATAGTAATGGTGATATTGATAGTGGTGCCACCGATCAATGTGGTCCAGGAACTCGACAAGTAGGGTATAGTTCATGTAATGCGGTCTTCACTGGAGCAGATATCAGCCGCGCGAATCAGAGTTCAGATGGAAACTTTTATGTTACAGGATATGGGAACAGTACAACGGGTGGTGAGCTTAGTGTTGCTCCCGCACTTGCATCTTATTACTCGCAGTCTGCTCCCACTATATGTACCCCTGATGATCGAACACGAATTTCTCCGACTGGGATCATAGCTCCGTATACGCAAGACTATATAATAGCGGCAGGTATTCCTACCTGTGCTGTGGTAGAAGGCAACTAAAAAATACCTAGATTATTATGAATACAAAAAACATACAAAAATATTTCACTAGTACAACAATCGGACTCATTCTTTTGTTTACTGTCTCTACCGTTGTATTTGCCGGAACTTTTTATCGCAATACTGCAACTCCACCAGCAAATAATACTGATACTCCTATAGACGTTGGTAGTGCACAACTTCAAAAAACAGGTTCTCTTGGTGTTGGACAGAGTAGACTTCTCAAAAATGACTACAAGGGTGTCTTTCAGGCGCTCCAAGGTGCAGGATTTACTGGTGAGGTGTACTTCAACAGAGGAAATGATGGCGATGTACACAACAAGCAGCGAGCAATGCTCGTCGGCCCTGATACTGACGGG
>CAYUDJ010000017.1:0-12267 GCA_964443635.1 uncultured Candidatus Saccharibacteria bacterium
CGAAAAATTTAATTTGGTTATTTAATCAATTTCGTATATATCATAGCATATATATCTAGATTTGTCAATAATAAAACGCCCTTGCAATGCAAAGGCGCTTTGGTGAAAAAATGACGTTTTCTAACGAATGTATAGACGGTACACAGGTACCAGTGCCTGTCCCGATGCTCTACTTTCCCAACCTAGGGTAAGAGTAAAACCGGGGTATTTGCCAGTGGCACTGTTTCTTGCGTAGTGGTACACACCGTACCTGATCACATGGCCATCATATGAATCATACTTAGCAAAGTCCCAATAGCCAGCGCTTCCATCTTTTGATTCAAAGATGCTAGATGGATTAATGGCAGATATTACCGCAATGATTTCTTTCTGAACACCATTTTCCACGATCGCCACTGATGCCAGTTCGCCAACAGATGGAAGGTCTACATATGCGCCATTCTCATCTTTTGAAATAGGGGCAGTGGCACGGTATATAGTTCCACTGAAAACTTGTCCCACAGCAAGCTGTGCAGGTGAAGGGAAAGAGGTACTGATATCACCAGTTAACACAACCCCTATCTTTTCACATGATGTACATGCGATAACGGCTACTAAAGCCATTAGATTAATTATCTTTTTCATTTTCTGATTTTTATATATTTGTTAAAACAACATGTTTCTTTATTACCTATATCATAGCAGATATATGACTAAATGTCAAGTACCTCTAGATAGAGAAAAAAGCCTCTATGTAAGGCTTTTTTCTCGTATATATCGTTGTGCCCCAAGCAGGATTCGAACCTGCGACCGTCTCCTTAAGAGGGAGCTGCTCTACCAACTGAGCTATTAGGGCATGTATTTCTTTTATAATTTTCTGGTGCTGGAGAGGAGACTTGAACTCCTAAGCCTTGCGGCACTAGTTCCTAAGACTAGCGCGTATACCAATTCCGCCACTCCAGCTTGTGCGTCCTTGGATAATGGCGCTTGTGCATAATACCGTACTTATTGGTGTATTTCAAGCTTTTCTAGTGTGGGCCGGGCGGGAGTCGAACCCGCACTTCCGTATGGAAACAACATTTTAAGTGTCGCGCGTCTACCAATTTCGCCACTGGCCCGTTTATGCTTTCTTCTTGTTCTTACCCCGATGTGTCAATTGTAAACTATGACAATTAGGGCAGAGGATTCTCAAATTCTCAATTCTGTTATCAAAGCGGTCCCCGTTGATATGATCAAGTTCAACAGGGATTCTACCGTCAATTGACTGTTTTGACCATATGAATAGTTTATAACTGAAGACGCTATAAAACAATGTTCAGGTATGCATACCTTTTTGAGACCTGGGCGAGAATCGAACTCGCGTATAGTTCTTTTGCAGAGAACCGCCTTACCACTTGGCCACCAGGTCTTTTGTTATTCGAGCTCCTTCACATCCAGCTGGAGGAGGGACTCTATATTTTGGCGGGCTTTCTCTCCCGTGTCAATCGCCACATCAAGGAATGGTACCGGATGAATACCGAGCTGCTTCATCACTACTTTCTTGAGCTCCTTGCGCTTGCGCTTGAGGAAGTTGATTGCAGAGTCTTCGCCGGTCACCGGCAATACTGATACAAGGATGGTTGCGCGCTTGCCACGCTCATGAAGCTCTACACGATTGACGGTAATCATAGCAGTCTTGTTGGATGCCGCTTCAATAAATGAGGCAGTGATCTCACGGATACGTTCTTCGATTTTATTAACTCGTTCGATTGCCATATATATTATTTGGTCACAAAGGTGAATGCTTCGAGGATGTCGCCAGGAGCAATATCGTTTTTGCATTCGACCATCATGCCACACTCGCCATCAGCGAGCTCTTTTACATGAGTCTTTGCCTGCTGGAGTTCGATGATAGTACCGACAGCGAGCGGGAAGTCGCGGCGCATGATAGTAACCTTTGCACCGCTCTTGATGAGACCGCTTTCGATGCGCGCACCGATGACTTGACGCTCTTTGGTTCGTGAGAAGAATTTCAATACTTTTGCAGTACCGATGATTTCACGGATTTCTTTGCGAGGGCGACGGACTTCGAGCTCGGTTGCAAGCCATTCGGTGAGTTTGTAGATGACGGTGAATGTTTCCACTTTTACGTGTGCCTGTTCATTTACCTCTCTTGCTCGTGCGTCCATGTTTACATTGAATCCGAGGATGAGCGCATCTTTGTCAGCACTTGCCTGGCGGATGTCACCTTCGCTGATACTACCGACACCTTTGTTGATGATCTTTACGCAGAGTCCTTCGACGGCGAGTTTCTTGAGCTCTCCTTCGACTGCTTCTGCAGTGCCGTATACGTCAGTTTTGATAATGACAGGTACCACTACATCTCCAGGGCCCACTGCACAGAGGTCTTCGAATAGTGCACTGCCGAGCTCTTTGACATAGTCTTCAGCATCGCGCTTCTTATCAAACACTTTGATCGGAGTACCGACTTCAGGACTCTGATCGAAACCGACGAGAAGCACTGGGGTTCCAGGTGGGACAGTATCGATACTCTTCCCAAGAAAATTTTCCATCATACGAGTTGTAGTGATTGCACGTCCTGCAACGACAAACTGGCCTTTGGTTAGTGTTCCACTTTTGATGACAATGGTTGCTGCGACACCGCGCTTTGCGTCGAGATGGCTTTCGATAACCGTACCTTGGACTTCACCGTCTGCGGCACCACTAATACCTTCCATTTCAGCGACGAGGAGAATGGTGTCGAGGAGGTCGGGGATACCAGTACCTTCTTTTGCAGAGATAGCGGCCCATGAGATGTTGCCGCCGTATCCTTCAACGAGCACTTCATTTTCAGCAAGTGTTTGTTTGGTGCGTTCGATATTTGCAGCAGGACGGTCAATCTTGTTGATGGCAACAATAAAAGGAATGCCGCTGGTACGAATGGTATTGAGGGCTTCGATAGTCTGAGCTTTTACTCCGTCTTCTGCTGAAACGACAAGGATTGCGATATCTGCTGCAGATGCACCACGCTCGCGCATACCGGAAAATGCCGCATGTCCTGGAGTGTCGAGAAATGTAATAGCACGCTGTTCACCCTGATAGGCAACAGAAATTTCGTATGCACTCAAATGCTGTGTGATACCACCTGCTTCTCCAGCCACGACGTTTGCCTTCCGGATGTAGTCAAGAAGAGTACTCTTTCCGTGGTCGATGTGGCCCATGATGGCGACGACTGGTGGGCGATGTGTGGTGGTTGTAGTCATAATAAATTAATTGAGTGTTACGGTTGCTTTTTTGAGTGCGAGTTGTTCTTCTTCGGTGAGTGTGTTTTCAGAGATGCCGCGATTTACTTTCTTTGCATAGACACCCACATGATTGCGGTTGGTCATCACTGAGAGAATATATCCGTCGCCGTGTTCATCAAGGAGTCCTGATGCAAAGCTTTGTTCTCCTCCGGCATCATCATATGCATTGTAACGAACGAGTGAGTATCCTCGAATACTGCGTTTGACTCGTGCGTCAATCATTTCAAGTGCCTCTTTGTGGGCATCGAGTGTGCCATCGACTGATGCGCTCTTTTCGGTGAGCCACTGGAGTGTCGCTTCGAGCGAGGAGGCATCCTTGCCGGCCATGAATGCACGGAGTTTTTTGTGAAGGCGTGATATGAGGACAGCAAAGACCGCGATACTCGCGACCAGTATGACCGCGAGTGCAATAATTAGCGGCATCGCAATAGATGATATACTGCCTCCCATAGGGCTATACTCTACCACTTTTTCTATGTTTTTCAAAGCTTTCCTACCACATCACCGCATCTATCTCGACCATGCTTCAAGCACGCCACTTGATATGCGGATGCTGAAATCATTCCCAAAAATTCCAGCAACAATTCTTGCTGCAAATCCAAGTGCCCTTCATAAGGAAGGAGTGGCGCTGAAGTCGTATCTAGATACTGCACGCAGTGTTGCAGCCAAGGCAATCAATGCACATGCTGATGAAATTGTATTTACTTCAGGCGCAACGGAGAGTGACAACCTTGCATTGGTGGGGACTGTAAAAAGTTTTATTGAAAATGCAATTGCACCGGAGCAGATTATGATATTCGCAAGTGATATCGAGCATGCGGCAGTCACTGAAACTGCACAGCACCTCGGTGTGCGATACGGTGCGATACCTGCAGTCGATGGAGTAGTGGATCCTCGCTCGATCATCATGCCCGAAGAAATAAAAGTGCTGATTATTTCTGTCATGTATGTGAATAATGAAACTGGCACCGTCCAGCCGATCAAGGAAATCGCAAAGCGCGTCCGACAACTCCGCAAACAATATCCTGAGGTAACTATTCTTTTCCATGTCGATGCAACACAGGCACCGCTGTACTACTTGCTCAATGTTGCCCAGCTTGGTATCGACATGATGACACTTGGTGCGACGAAGCTGTATTGTCCAAAGGGAGTAGGGCTACTCTATAAAAAAAGAAATGTAACACTTTCATCAATCATGTATGGCGGGGGACAGGAACGAGGTTTGCGACCAGGGACTGAACCAGTGCAACTCATTCATGACTTTGTATACGCGCTTGCGTATGCGCAAGAAAATATTGAAAAAGAATATGAACGCATTGCTCAACTGCAAAGCTATTTTGAAGAAAAAGTAAAAAATGAAATCCAGGAGTGTGTTATCACTGCGGCGCACGCAGAGCGTGCGCCGCATATCACCCACCTCGCATTTCAAAATTTTGATAGCGAGCTGCTCGTTATTGAACTCGACGCACGAGGTATTGCCGTATCAGCAAAGAGTGCCTGTAAAAATGAAGAAGACAATGAGTCACCGATTGTTGAAAATATTTATGGAAAAAATGTTGGCGCAGTGAGATGTTCATTTGGACGAATGACGACGAAGGGGGAGTTGGATAGGGCAGTGAAAGCATTGAGAAAGGTTTTGCATAAATATAAAAAGTAATCTGGAAAAAACACGGCTTCTGTGCTAAAATGAAAGCACTCAGCCTTTCTGTCGTCATACCTTTGTTGCCTGACTGTATTTCCGTTTAATCCTTTCAATTTTTGAGTTTTATATATGATGCCACCACTAAACCAATTCACCACAAAGGCAAAGGAGGCTATCAAGCGCGCACATGAGCTCGCAATCGAGCGCGGCCAAAACAACGTCTCGACATTGCACTTGCTTGCATCCCTCCTGGTCCAAGAAGACTCCAATATCATCGCACTCCTCGATCATATCGAGCTTGATACGATGTTGCTCACTGACTCCGTCCTCGAACTCATCGAGACTGCTGAAGGCGCGACTACGGTTGCGCCGTCATATCAGATGTTCCTCACTGCTGACCTCGCACAAGTGATCGAAGTATCAATGAAAGTTGCCGCTGAACTCAAGGACAACTTTGTGTCTACTGAGCATTTATTCATCGCACTCCTTGATGTCAAAAACCAGGCAACTGAAACACTCGATCGATTCAAGATTGATCGTGCAGCTATTATTGCTGCTGTTGCTGATTTTCGTACAAACAAACATGCCGAAACGGGTAGCAAGAAAATGCGTATGCTCACCAAGTTTACTCGCAACCTTACAAAGATGGCGCGTGAAGACAAACTCGATCCAGTCATCGGTCGCGATACAGAAATCATGCGTATTATGCAAATCCTCTCTCGTCGTACCAAAAACAATCCGATACTTATCGGAGAAGCGGGGACAGGCAAGACTGCAGTTGTCGAAGGACTTGCAAACCGTATTGCAAAAGGTGATGTGTCTGAAAGCCTCAAAGACAAAGAAATTGTCTCACTCGATATCGGTTCGCTCATTGCTGGTACCAAATACCGCGGTGAATTCGAAGAACGACTCAAAAATATATTGAAAGAAGTTGAACGGTCAGAAGGAAAAGTGATTCTCTTTATCGATGAGATTCACAACATTGTCGGAGCCGGTGCTGTTGATGGCATGGGTGACATGGCGCAGCTATTGAAGCCTGCACTCTCACGAGGCGAACTACGTGCAATTGGTGCAACGACTATCAAGGAATATCAGAAACATATTGAAAAAGACCCAGCGCTTGCTCGTCGGTTCCAGCCAGTCTATATCGAAGAGCCGTCGCCTGAAGACACGGTCGCTATCCTTCGTGGACTCAAAGAAAAGTATGAACTCTATCACGGTGTGCGTATCACTGATGACTCATTGATTGCCGCAGTGCAGCTTTCAACCCGATATATCACAAACCGTTTTCTTCCGGACAAAGCAATCGACCTTCTTGATGAAGCATGTTCAGCACTTCGTATGGTGCTTGAAAACAAGCCGACGATACTTGAAGAAGCACATCGCAAGATCATGCGTCTTGAGATTGAGCGCGAAGCATTGAGAAAAGATGTCGACCAAGGAAGTGAAGTGAAGACCGCAAAGGCTCGCATTGAAGATATTGAAACTGATATCGCAGATATTTCTGAAAAGACAAAGGAGCTCGAGATGAAATGGAAGAATGAAAAAGGGTTGCTCGGTGATATTGGGAAAATAAAGAAAGATCTTGAAACCCTCCGCCTCGAAGCTGAGAATGCAGAGATGCGTGCAGATCTTGGACGTGCTGCAGAAATCCGCTATGGGCACATCCCCATGCTTGAGAAAGAACTCGAAGGCAAGATGGCACGTCTCAAGAAACTTCAGAAGTCACGACGTGTATTGAAAGAAGAAATCACTGCCGAAGACATCGCAGAAGTTGTCGCGCGATGGACTGGTGTACCGCTCACCAAGATGATGGAAGAAGAACGCGAGAAACTCGTGAACATGGAAGCAGTCCTCAACAAGCGAGTCATTGGTCAGGACGAAGCAATCAAAAAGATCTCACATGTCGTTCGTCGCAATCGTGCAGGTATCGGGGATCCGAACAAGCCAATCGGCTCATTCCTATTCCTTGGTCCAACGGGAGTCGGAAAGACCGAACTCACCAAGACATTGGCAGAGTTTATGTTCAATGATGACAAGGCGCTCATTCGTGTCGACATGAGTGAATACATGGAGCGCCACAGCGTGTCCAAACTCATCGGTTCTCCTCCAGGCTATGTTGGCTATGACGAGAGTGGCCAGCTCACCGAGCAAGTCCGCCATCGTCCGTACTCAGTCGTATTGTTCGATGAAGTAGAGAAAGCACACCCTGAAGTATTTAATGTATTGCTGCAGGTGCTTGATGAAGGAACACTCACTGACTCCAAGGGTCGCAAGGTTAACTTCAAGAATACAATCATCATCATGACGTCTAACATCGGTAGTCAGTACATTCAAAAGATGGAATCAATCGGTTTCCATATCAATGACCAGGCTGCAGAGTATGCGCAGATGAAAGACAAGATTGAAGACTCGCTCAAGGAGTACTTCCGTCCAGAATTCCTCAACCGTATTGACGAAACCATTGTATTTGATATTCTCTCTCCCGAGGCGATCAAGTCGATCGTGTCACTGCGCATCAATGCAGTCCTGTCCCGTCTGACCGAAAAGGGTATTACGGTGACGGTGACTGACGAGGCGCTTTCACACTTGGCGACTGTCGGGTATACTCCTCACTACGGGGCTCGTCCCCTCAATCGACTTGTTCAGACGAAAATTCTGAATCCGATTGCAGAACGTATCATCTCGCGCACTATTGCCGATGGTGATACGGTCACCGTCTCGCTGGCGGGTGATGACATTGTCATTACATCGACCAGTAAGAAGAGACGTGTAAGTTCTTTCAAAGCTAGCAAGAAAGAGGCTCAGGCTTCATAAATAATTCTTGTTAGCATTCCCTCCAGGCCTTTCGGGGTCGAGGGACCTGCGTCGGTGGTAGAGTGGTCAATTACAACAGACTGTAAATCTGTCGCCTTCGGGCTACGAAGGTTCAAATCCTTCCCGGCGCACCACACTTATGAAAGAAGAAAAAATATATCTCTATGGCAAGCATGCCCTTCGCGAGGCGTTGCTCGCGCGACCGGTTGCAGTACAAAAAGTATTTCTCGATAGCAATGCATCTGCTGACAAAGAAATAATGTCGCTCCTTGCTGACAACAAGATAACTCCAAGCAGTATGAAAGACGGTGCTGATCGCGTAGGTAGTGACGCAGTGCACCAAGGCGTCATCGCACTCATCAATCCTGAGAAACTCTACAGCACCCTTGAGCAAGCACTCACTATTTTTGATACACAAGAAAACCCATGTTTCGTACTACTGGATGAACTCCAAGATCCGCACAATGTTGGCGCGATCATTCGTAGCGCTGCAGCATTTGGTGCATCTGCGATTATCTTGCCTGAACATAACCAGTCTCCGATCACTGGTACTGTTATTAAGACATCAGCCGGCATGGCATTTCGTATACCAATTGTAAAAATTGGTAATGTAAATCAAACCATTCGCAAGCTCAAAGACGATCACCGATTTTGGACATACGGACTTGTCATGGAAGGAGATACTGTTTTGAAACATGCAGAGTTTGATACGCCAACGCTTTTCGTAGTAGGAAACGAATCAGTTGGTATTCGTGAGAAAACACTGGAGCTCTGTGATGTGAAGCTTACGATTCCGATGAATCCTGGGTGTGAATCATTGAACGCATCCGTTGCAGCGTCAGTCGTGCTGTACGAATGGAGTAGGAAATAAAAAATACCAGATCCGTTTTAAAAATCTGGTATCACTTTTTTCTTTCGATTGGATGTATGGTTCGTTCTTTTTCAGGCCGTGCCTTTGTGTATAGTATTGAATAGGTAAGGGTAGAGACAGTTGAGGATATACTATATGCCGTAAATGTATCAATACGATCAGGCCATAAGTGGTGCAAGCAATACGCAATGTGCCACCATGCGATGATTGCGTACAGTTGAAAAAATAATGTATCTTTTCTCCGTTGTCTTGTTTCAAAACTATAGATACATTCACCAAATAATCCTCCGCTACATTTTGCAATCTCATCAATATTTGCAAATGCAAAGAAAAACATCATCAATCCAATAATCATTTTTATGAGTATGTGTATTGTCATATGACAAATTTTCCTAACTATACGGCAAAGGAAACCTTTGTCAATACAGCGTTTTTTTGCTACCATGCAGACATGGAAACCTCTCAAAAAGTAGTCACGCGCATTGCGCCGAGTCCAACAGGAAAAGCTCATGCTGGTACATACAGGACAGCAATGTATGCATGGCTTTTTGCTCGGAAACACAACGGCAAATTCATTCTCCGCATCGAAGATACTGACACTGCACGCAACGACAAGGAAGCAGAGCTTGATATTTATGCCGCGCTTGAATGGCTTGGACTTAATTATGATGAAAAATATATTCAGTCAGAGCATGTCACACGTCACAAGGAAGTGCTCGAAAAAATGATTGCAGATGGTCACGCATACATTTCAAAAGAAGAAGCAAAAGATGGGTCAGGTGTAATCAAAGAAATCGTTCGATTCAAGAATCCAAATATTGATGTTTCGTTTCATGACGAGATCAAAGGTGAGGTTACGATGCACACTGCTGATCTTGGAGACTTTGTGATTGCAAAAAATATTAATGAACCGTTATTCCATCTCGCAGTTGTTGTTGATGACTTTGACGAAGGCGTAACACATGTGATCCGCGGTGAAGACCATGTATCAAACACTCCTCGACAGATACTTATCCAGCGAGCAATTGGAGCACCAACTCCAATCTATGCCCACCTTCCGCTCGTACTCGGAACTGATAAACAAAAGCTTTCAAAGCGAAAAGGCGCACTTGCAATAACTGAATACCGCGATCAAGGATATTTACCCGAAGCAATCCTCAATATGGTCACGATGGTGGGATGGAATCCTGGTACTGAGCAGGAACTTTTTTCAAAAGAAGAATTGATCAAAGAGTTTGATCTTGCGAGAGTACAAAAATCTTCGGCGGTGTTTAATGTCGAAAAGCTCGACTGGTTCAACCGTGAATACATCAAGAAGCTCAATCAAAGCGCATTCTGGACTCACGCCGAGAAATGGGTACCACAGTGGATCTATGACATCGATACCGAGTACAAAATGCTCGCAAAGATTGAGCACTTGCTCCGCGACCGTATTGTGAAGTTTAGCGATATAAAAACAGTATTTGAAAGTGGGGAGTTTGATTATTTTTTCAAAGATCCTGTCATCGATGAAGCAAAGATTGCCTGGAAAGGAACAACACTGGACGAAGCAAAACAGCACCTTGCAGAAGTCGTGTCGCGTTTGGAAAAACTTGATGAAAAAGATTGGAACTATGACGGTATCAAGGCAGCACTCATTGATTATGCAGATGAAAAAGGGAAAGGAAATGTATTGTGGCCAATGCGCGTAGTACTCTCCGGTCGCGACAAGTCACCTGATCCATTTGAATTGGCGAGTATTTTAGGGAAGGAAAAAGTGTTGGAGAGAATTAATAAAGTTCTCTAATTATCTGGAGAGTTCCTCAATCAAATCTCTCCCTCTATCCATCTCATCCACACTCGGCACTCCACTTCCCGAAAGTTGCACTGAAAGAAAGTCATGTGCTGTCTCCATATTGTTCTCAAATTGAGCACTAAATATTCCTGACACACCAAGTATGCCGGTCGTGTTGAGGCTGTTGTTACCGCCGACAAAGTTGCCTAGTGAGTAGGCGGTAGTCTTGCCTTTGTAGGTCTCAATCTTGCGGAGTACATGCGGACCTGAACCAAGGACGAGGTCAGCGCCTGCGTCTATAGCAGTGTGCGCAACGAGCTGTACGTTGCCGCGGTTCTCAGTACCCATGTATTCGGTCTCACCGGTCACAGCGGTCCGTGTGGAGCCTTCTGCACCACCGTGGAATATGACGATGACTATGTCGTTATTCTCTTTGAGCTCTTGAACTTTTTCTGTAATAAAATCGTAGTCAGTGATCGTCTGTGCTGGCTCGGTACTTGAGAGTCCGAGGATACCAATGCGAGTATTTTTTATGGTAATACTTGTAGTTGGTTTTGTTGGAGAGATGTACGGGATACCGACACGATCGAGCTCGGCTTCGGTGTCAGTGAGACCTTCATCGCCGTAGTCATATGCATGGTTGTTCACAAGATTTACAAAATCAAAACCGGCATTTTGTAACTCGTCTGCAAAGTTCGGGTCACCGCGAAATGCATGGCACATACTGAGGATGTAACGGCATTTATCAAGTCGATCCTCGTGAGCAAAGGTGCCTTCAAGATTCCCAATCATGAGGTCAGGGAGTGAGAGCTCTCTTGAGACGTTTGAAAATGCTCGGGTATTAAAATCTATATCAGCAGGCACCATATCACCAACCCAGCCGATGGTGAGTTCGTGGGTAGATTGTGATGAAAGAGGGAGTGGACGGGAGAGCGCGACAGTCGGCGCCGTTACATATATCGAGGCGAAGAGTGGGAGGATGACGGCGCCGGCGAACACACCAGTGCTAACTCTGTGGCGAAGTCTAGACGAGCGCATAGTCGATCAATCTTTTTGCAATGTCGGTCGAAGTCACCTTGAAACGGACAGTCGTGCCGATACGGAATTCTTTTCCTGTTCGCTTACCAACGATAGACATCGTTTTTTCATTGTATTCAAAATAGTCGTTCCCGATATCGCGGAGGCGTACCATACCTTCGCACTTGGTCTGTTTTTCTTCAACAAATATTCCGTTCTGAGACACACCGGTGACCGTACCATCAAATACCTGCCCGATACGAGTCGACATGTATTCAACTTGTTTGTATTTGATAGACGCGCGTTCTGCATCAGCTGCTTCCTTTTCGCGCTGGGAAGAGTGAAGACATGCTTTGTCATAGTAGTCCCACAGTTCTTTTGGAATGACGCCGTTTGCAAGGTATTCCGTGAGAAGTCGGTGGACAATGGTGTCAGGGTAGCGGCGGATCGGGGACGTGAAGTGTGTATAGAACTCAAATGCGAGACCGTAGTGACCAATGTTCTTTGTAGAGTAAATTGCCTTTGCCATTGAACGGACGATTGCTGTTTGTACCGTATCCTTTTCAGGTTTGCCCTCGAGGGACTGAACGAGATCATTGAGTTCGCGTGCAGGAATCACACCGTCTGCATCAGCTTTGAGGTTGTAGCCGAGACGTTTCAAAAACAGGATAAGATTTTCCATGCGCTCAGGGTCCGGTGCATCATGAACACGATAGACGAATACGCGGTTGTTGTCCTTATCTCCCTTGGTGATGAATTCTGCAACCTTGCGGTTCGCAAGCAACATGAGCTCTTCGATCATGTGGTGGGTTGCGCCGCGTGTTTTGATATAGACACCAATCGGTACACCGTTTTCATCGAGCTGGAATTTTACTTCTTCAGT
>CAYUDJ010000018.1:0-11306 GCA_964443635.1 uncultured Candidatus Saccharibacteria bacterium
TTCTTGCATCACTCAATACTGCACGTGCAAAAGCAAGAGATTCGAAACGTGTTCAAGAAATTACACAAATCAACACTGCAATCGCGCTCTATATGAATGATCACAACGGAGTACCCCCTGATCTAAACAATCCCACCTGTCTCAATCATGGAAATACTACCTATCTCGCGACCTGTACTGCAGATAGCGCAATATACACAAACAACTGGCTCATCCTCCAAGATCAACTCTCTCCGTATATAGGATCACTGAGTACCGACCCTCTTGCGATGATACAAATGCCTCGTGGATATACAGCATTTGCTCAAATAACAAAAAAAACAATAAGAGCTAAAAAATGTAGTAGTCGCAAAAACAAATTAAATCCTTGCCCTGTCGGAGGGGAACCAGACTATGGGTATGCATACATCTACCGAGCACCAGCAGCAACACTCACCACTGCGCCCTATCAAATCTATGCAAACCAACTTGAAGCAAAAGCAGATGCATTTGGTTTTGGCATCTAGTAATAAACTTCTTACAAAAGCTTTTTAAGATACGTCCCTGTATATGACTTCTTATTATTCGCGACATCTTCGGGTGTACCCTTCGCAACAATGTTCCCGCCATGAATTCCACCCTCAGGACCAAAATCGATGAGATAGTCAGCGCATTTGATCAGGTCGAGATTATGTTCAATGATGACGACAGTATTTCCTTTTGCAACGAGTCTATTTAACACACCGATGAGATTTTTTACATCATCATAGTGAAGTCCAACCGTTGGTTCATCGAGGAGATACATTGTCTTTTCAAGATACGGGCGATAGAGCTCTGATGCAATCTTTACACGCTGCGCTTCCCCGCCTGAAAGTGTTGTTGCAGATTGTCCGAGCTTCACATACCCAAGTCCGACATCATTGAGTGTGGTAAGTCGATCAGATATCGCAGGGATCTCTGAAAAGAATTCCAATGCTTCCTCCACCGAAAGCTGGAGCACGTCATAAATACTCTTCTTTTTATATTTGACCATGAGTGTCTCTTTATCAAATCGCTTGCCGTTGCAGACATCGCACGTCACATACACCGTTGGAAGGAAGTGCATCTCGACTGCAATCTCACCATTTCCTTCACATGCTTCACAACGACCTCCTTTGACGTTGAATGAGAACCGATTGATTTTCCACCCGCGCAGACGTGCCTCTTCGGTTGCCGCAAAGATTTCTCGGATATGAGTAAATGCCCCGGTATAGGTTGCAATGTTTGATCGTGGTGTACGGCCAATTGCGGACTGATCAATCATGATAGCGCGAGAAATATATTCACTGCCGGTAAATGACGCACAGTTATATATCTGTGCCGAGCGGTGCTTGCGCTCAAACTTTGCTTGCAAATTTTTGTATAAAATTTCGTAGAGGAATGTACTTTTCCCGGAGCCCGAAACACCAGTAATACACACCATCTTGCCAAGTGGCACATCAATATTTTGATTATGAATATTATGGAGATTTGCACCCACTACTTTGATTGTTCCTTTGTCAGTATCGCGACGCTTTTCCGGGATTTCTATTTCTTCTTCTTTACGCAGATATGCAAGCGTGCGCGATCCTGACGGATTGGTTTTTGCTGCCAATAGTTTGTCGAGATATCCAGAGACAATAACCTCCCCTCCGTGAATACCAGCCTTTGGTCCGATATCAACAATATAGTCAGATGCATAGATCGTATCTTCATCATGCTCTACTACGATGATCGTGTTGCCGATATCGCGCAGATCTTCCAATGTCTTGATAAGACGTTCATTGTCGCGCTGGTGGAGTCCGATCGTCGGTTCATCGAGCACATACATTGCTCCCACGAGTCGGCTTCCGAGCTGCGACGCAAGACGAATACGCTGACTTTCTCCACCCGAGAGTGTGTTTGCAGTACGGCTGAGCGCGAGATATTCAAGTCCAACGTTGAGCAAGAATGTCAGGCGATCTTCAATCTCGCGAAGCACTGGTTTTGCGATTTCCTTATCCTTTGGAGTGAGTTTCAATGACCCAAAGAAATCAAATGCTTCTTCAACAGAGAGTGAGGTTACCTCAACAACATTTCTGCGATTGGATTTACCTTTTGTCTCACCTTCTCCGAGGAATACATTGAGTGCTTCAGGGCGAAGACGCTTACCTTCACAGACTTCACAGGGCTCAGTACCCCCAAAGAATTTTGTACCGATACCGTTACATTCCGGACACGCGCCATACGGAGAGTTGAATGAAAAGAGTCGTGGTTCAATTTCTGGAAATGAATACCCATCATTTGGACACGCGAACTTTGATGACAACAGGAATTCCTGGAGCTCATTGGTTTGCATTGAGAAATCTTCTGATACCCCAAATACTATTTGAACCAAACCATCAGCTTCATGGAGTGCACGTTCTACTGCTTCTGACAGACGAAGCTCTGCATCACGAGGGTTGTCCTTGAATTCATGCACCGCAAGTTCATCCACCATTACTTCGATTGTGTGCTGATTATTTTTTGTAAGCTCGATTTTTTCGCGGAGGTTTTTGATCACACCATCGACACGCACCGTGCTAAATCCTTTACCGAGCAAATCATAGAGCAGCTGATAGTATTCGCCTTTTCGTCCACGGACAACCGGCGCAAATACTTGGATGCGAGTGTCATTCCATGCGACACCCATGACTTCTTTATTTGATTTATTTTTGGATAAATCTTTTATCTTATTGAGAATAAATGTATTGATTTCTTCTTGTGAGAGTTTGGTGATGAGTGTGCCACAGACAGGACAGTATGCCTTTCCGATACGCGCATAGAGCACACGGAGGTAGTCGTATATCTCGGTGATTGTTGCAACCGTTGAACGAGGATTATTGGAGCGAGACTTCTGGTCAATGGAAATAGCAGGCGAGAGACCACTAATCTCATCCACATCAGGTTTTGGCATCTGATTCAAAAATTGTCGTGCATATGCAGAGAGACTTTCCACATAGCGACGCTGCCCTTCTGCAAAGATCGTATCAAATGCAAGCGAGCTTTTGCCACTTCCTGACATACCAGTGATTGCAATCATCTTGCCGCGTGGCATCTCCACATCAATATTCTTGAGGTTATGAGTACGTGCGCCTTTGACGATGATATATTCTTGTACTTTGTCTTGGTTTGTTGTGGTTGGTTTTTTCATATGTTGCTGGTACGCATAAATCCCCTCGCAGTTGGCGTATAGGGGTATATAGAGTATTACAAAGGTGATTATAGTATACTGGCGCCATGGAAACAACATACAGCACCGACGCTCGGATCATCCATTTCTTCCGCCGGATTAGCATCCCTACTGCACGCATTGCATTGTTTATCGTCTTCTTTTGGTTTGGACTTTTGAAAGTCATTGGACTCTCACCCGCAGGCGCACTCGTCCACCAGCTCTTTGATCAGACACTTGCACCAGCAATACCGTTTGATAGTTTTTATATCATGTTCGCACTGTTTGAATGTCTCATCGGTATCCTCTTTCTCATCCCCAAGGCAGTGCGCATCGTCATTCCGCTCCTCCTCATCCATATGGTGACCACATTTCTTCCACTCATTTTCTTGCCAGGCGAGACATTCAGTAGACCGTTTGTACCGACACTCGAAGGTCAGTACATCATCAAAAACCTCGTCATCATTGCAGCGGCTATAGGCATCGCTGCGCATTTACATCCATTGCCGAGAAAAAACTAACTTTCTTGAACCTTAAATATTTTATTCTGTCTCGTACCCCCTGACACGAGCTTCACCCCTGTACCAAAATGTTTGGTGAGTAAGTGAATGGTCACTCTATTAGCATGATTGTTTTGTGCACCGGCCCGTACACTCACATGGTACGTATCAATACCTACTTTCTCTACAGCGTCTTCACTACTCTCCGGAAATACTTTTACTTTTATTAGCATTAGATATCTATGGATTGATATATGTCCTCTCCCGCAACACCCCGATCTCATCGCGCAATATTGCCGCAGTCTCAAAGTCGAGCAACTTTACTGCTTCTTTCATTTCAGCTTCTTTGAGAATGATCAACTTTTCAATCGGATTTTTTCCTTTCGTCTTTTTTCCTTTCTGATCTTTCTCAATCTGTGCAAAGAGTTCCATGTCGAGTGCAAGTTCTGCATTCACCGCCTTGCTGTGGTCACTCTCCATACCCTGGGTGATATCACGAATTGTCTTCTTGATAGTCATTGGAGTGATACCGTGCTCTTTGTTGTATGCGAGTTGAATGTTACGGCGACGTGTTGTCTCGCTGATTGCACGCTCCATCGAACCCGTCATATTGTCCGCATAGAGGATCACCCGACCATTTGAGTTACGAGCAGCTCGCCCGATCGTTTGAATGAGTGAGACTTCGCTACGGAGAAATCCTTCCTTGTCAGCATCAAGAATACCGATGAGTGATACCTCCGGCATGTCGAGTCCTTCTCGGAGCAAGTTGACCCCAACGAGAATATCAAATTCCCCTTTTCGGAATTTGGTAATGATCTGAATTCGTTCAATGGTTTTGATATCAGAGTGCAGGTATTCAGATTTAATATTCTTTTCTTTGAGATATGCAGACAAATCTTCAGCCATGCGTTTGGTCAATGTCGTTGCAAGTACTCGCCCACCACTTTTGATTTCCTTTTCTGCTTCGGCAATAAAGTCTTGTACCTGACCTTTGTATCCATCAGATCCTTTTGCGTCGCGGTCTTCGAGAATTGGTCGTACTTCTACGAGTGGATCTACAAGCCCGGTCGGACGAATGATCTGCTGGACTATTTGCTCTGAATGTTCAGCTTCATATTTGCCTGGTGTAGCAGAGACAAATATCGTCTGCCCAATGCGTTCTTTGAATTCTTCAAACTTCAATGGTCGGTTATCCTTTGCAGATGGCAGTCGGAATCCAAATTCCACGAGTGTCTGTTTGCGCGATGCATCTCCTGCGTACATACCGCCAAGCTGTGGAATAGTTACGTGTGATTCATCGATGAATAACATAAAGTCCGGACTCCCGTCTGCCTTGTGCGGGAAATATGAAAGCAATGTCTCTGGCGGCTCCCCTGCAAGCTTGCCTGACATATGACGACTATAGTTCTCAATACCTGAGCAGTATCCCATCTCACGGATCATGGCGAGATCGTAGGTCGTGCGGCGCTTGATGCGTTCTGCTTCGAGGAGTTTGCCTTCTTTTTCGAAATGTTTGAGTTGTTCATCGAGCTCATGTTTGATTGCCGCAACTGCACGTTCTTTTTCATCAGCATTGGTCATGAAGTGTTTTGCCGGGAAGATAAATACATTGTCTTCTTCGCTCAAGATTTTTGATGACACTGGATCAATTTTCAAAATGCTCTGCACTGTATTTCCGGTAAAGTCGATCTGATACATGATCGTTTCGGATACTGGCATGATATCCACCTTGTTACCGAGTGCGCGAAAGGTACCGCTTTCGAGGTCTGCAGTAGTGCGTGAGAAATGAATCGAAATGAGTCGCTCCATCGCCTCAGTACGTGAGAGCTTCATTCCTTTTTCTATTTTAAAATTCGTCTTTTCATATTCAACTGGTGAACCAAGACCATAGATACATGAGACTGACGCAACGATGATTACATCTTTACGAGTGAGGAGGCTTTGAGTGGTTGCATGGCGAAGACGATCAATCTCTTTGTTGATCTGCGCATCCTTTTCAATAAACGTATCCGTGATCGGCATATACGCCTCAGGCTGGTAGTAGTCGTAGTATGAGACGAAGTAGTGGACGGCATTGTCTGGAAAATATTCCTTGAACTCGCTGGCGAGCTGGGCAGCGAGAGTCTTGTTGTGCGCAATCACGAGTGTCGGCTTCTGAATAGACTCGATGATATTTGCCATCGTAAACGTCTTACCAGTCGCTGTTGCACCGAGCAGTGTCTGGAGCTGTTTGCCGTCTTTGAGCCCCTTTAGAAGGGATTTTATAGCCGCCGGTTGGTCACCAGCGGGTTGATAGCTGCCTGAGAGTTTGAATTTCATATCTATAGTATATAGAAGTTGGCAAATATTGACAAATATAGTATATAGGATATAATGAAAGCCACTTATCTGCTCATCTTTAAAATTAAAAAAATGAAACTACCACTTCGCACTCATCACATAGTGGCATGCATCGCCAGTATCATAGTAGCTCTTGTGTTTATAGCATTACTTATAAACACATGGCCTAATGAGGCCAAAAATGAAAGCATTGTTTGTGGAATTATCGCTGGTATTTCAATTTTAAATGCCATCGATCACGGAGTAAAATATTCCAAAAATTAATACATTCACTAAGAGTGAAAACCCTATTGCTAAGATTGCAGTAGGGTTTTATTTTTTATAATACTTCTCCACAAACTCCTTTTTAAACTCAAAAAAACTATCATCCAAAATACTTTCTCGGATCTTTTCTACCATTCTCAAAATAAAATGCAGATTGTGAATAGATGCGAGTGTCGCGGCTGTCATTTCTTCTCCTCGAAATAAATGCGCGAGATATGCGCGCGTATGATGCGTACAGGTGTAGCAGGTGCAGTCGTCTTCTATCTTTGAAAAGTCATCAACAAATTTTGCATTCCTGATATTCATCCGACCGTTTTTTGTATGCAATGTCCCATGTCGTCCCATGCGTGTCGGCGCAATGCAGTCAAAGAGATCACACCCTGCTTGCACTGCTTCAAACAGATCGATTGGTTCTCCGATGCCGAGGAGATGTCGCGGTTTGTCTTCCGGGAGAATCGCATTCACCCACCCTACTGCCGTACCGATGTCGTCTTTTGTAAATGACCCACCGATACCGTATCCATCAAATGGCAATGCACCGAGGTCTCTAGCTGCCTGCTCGCGAAGATCTTGAAATCGTCCACCCTGCACCACACCAAAGAGTGCTTGTTTCTGTTCTATATCAAGCGCCTCATGTGCATCGAGTGAGCGCTTTGCCCATTCGTAGGTGCGTGCGAGAGATTTCTGTTGGTATTCATATGGCGCACTCGGACTCGTGCATTCATCAAATGCGAATATCATGTCTGCACCGATTTTCCATTGCGCCTCCATCGAAGACTCCGGCGTAAACAAATGCTTGCTGCCATCAAGATGCGACTTGAATGTCACCCCTTCATCAGTCACCTTTGCGAGCTGTCCAGATGTTTTGGAAATATTTTCTATCTCCTCACCTGTTGCAACCTTCGATACATTGGATCCAAATGCAGCACCGAGCGAGAATGCCTGAAATCCTCCCGAGTCCGTCATCGTTGGACCATGCCAGTCCATGAACGGACCGAATCCTCCGGCTTTTGCAACGATGTCAGCTCCTGGTTGGAGGTAGAGGTGGTAGGTGTTTGCAAGCACGACTTGAGCTCCAAGACTACGAATCTGCTCGGCAGTCAGCGCCTTTACTGTAGCTTTAGTCCCAACCGTCACAAATGCAGGTGTTTTGATGACACCATTCGGAGTAACGATTTCACCTGCACGAGCAAGCGTGCCATCTAATTTTTTATGGATGGAGAATTTCATAGATATTATTTTTCAAACGGCCCGTAAAATTCTTTTCCATTTCGCAATACATATACGAAATATTCGCTACCACAGTCAATAACATATTCATTGTAAGAATACAGCCCCATCGCTCGAGATACAGTATTAAAAATTTGTTTAGCTAGTGATAATTCACGGGTCGAGTATTCATAAGAAACACCCTTGATATCACCACAATAAAATTCATTATCTTTCTCCGTGATCAACTTCTTCACGGATTGAATTTCACCAGGAGGAAGTAGTTTACTAGTGGAAGTATAGTTACCATTTTGTACCATAGGATATTGCAACCCCACACTTAGATTAGTAGTATCTCTTGATTTAAATAGGAAAAACAGTATTCCTCCTAAAACTAATAACAATATTATTATAAAAAATATTTTCTTCATATTTATTTCACTATCACCCACTTCAATGCCTGCAGATTTACTGGGGCCTTTGCGAGGAGTCGCTGGAATGGATCACGAGGATCGGTCGTAATCTTTTCAATCTGTGCGAGGATTGCACTCGCTGTGGATTGATATGCAATCAATTCACCAATATCAAAATGGACATCTCTTGGGAGGTGAACTTCATATTCCCCACCACCACGACCGATGAGTGTCACTGCCACATTATTGCCCGTTGCTGTACCTGATGTCTCACGCCCTGGCGCACTGTAGAGTAATACCGTCGCACTCTTGTCCTCAACTGCACTGATCGTACCAATCGCAATACTATCAAATGCATACACCGTCTGCTCGACAGCAATGCCTTGTGCACTTCCCCCATCAATAATAAACGTGTCATAGAAGCTTCGTGATGGCGGCGTGAGTACATGCGCGAGTATGCCGCGCGGAGTTGGAATACGACCCAATTCTTTTTTTAATAATTCATTTTCTTGTCGCTGAAGCTCTGCAGTCTGCAATAGTGTGTCATATGATGCAAGAGTAGTTTGAAGCTCAGTGATACGAGATACGAGTGCGCGTTTTGGACTCAGTGTGTTGTATACCGCCTCCCCAGTGATTGGTTTGATGACAGACGCATTGTTGCGCATCACAGCATGTGCAACAACCCACACAACAACAATACCGACCAGAACAAACACTACTCGATACACATAGTATAAAGGTGATCTATGTTTATTTCTGATGTTAATCGTATTAAATGATGACATGGTCGTCTAATGAAAGAAGTACAGCACTGTATATATCAAAATTTTCTAAAATGATGCCAGTACCGCGAGCAACTGCAGAGAGCGGATCTTCTGCAACACGCACTGGCAGTCTGAGTTCTGCCTCAAGAAGTACCACAAGTTGTGGCAACAATGCCCCACCACCAGTGAGCACGAGTCCTCGCTGAAGCACATCAGACGTCATTTCAGGGGGGGCAGTCTCAAGCACCTCACGGATCGCTGTAAGCAAGAACCCAAGCGGACGTGCCAATGCTTCACGAATATCCCCATCGGTCACCATGAGTGCACGCGGAAGTCCAGTCACGAGATCCCTGCCCCGCACTTCTATCTCTTGATAGTCAGTCTCAACTGCAGAACCAAGCGCAAGTTTCACCATCTCTGCAGTTGGTTCACCCACAAGGAGTTTGAATTCATCACGGAGGTATTCGATGACACGTTCATTGAAATGATCTCCCGCAACACGCAGATTGAACGATCGCACCACACCACCGAGCGCGATGAGCGCGATGTCAGTCGTACCACCTCCCATATCCACGATAAATGTCGCGACAGGATCAAGCACCGGCAGTCGCACACCGATAGCAGCAGCCATCGCTTCCTCGACGAGATAGACTTCGCGTGCACCGGCATTGACTGCGGCGTCATAGACCGCACGCATCTCTACATTGGTGATACCACTCGGTACACCGATCACCACACGCGGACGGAAAAACTTGCGAGACATTTTCTCGGCCTTGCGAATAAAGTATGCAAGGATCTCTTCGGTCATTTCAAAGTCAGATACTACACCCTCGATCAACGGACGAATGATCTTGATATGCGCGGGAGTCTTGCCCCACATTTCTTTCGCTTCACGACCGATTGCAACGATTGTTCCGGTCTTTTCATTCACTGCGACAATAGAGGGTTCGTTAATGATCACCCCGTGACCCTTGAGGTATACGAGCGTGTTTGCAGTACCAAGGTCGATACCGATATCATTTGAAAATCGTTCGTAGAGCTTCTTACGCATGAGATATCTTTGCTGCAATGTCAGTGAGTGCGACTATCTCACTTTCAGTACTGGTGCGAGATTTGTATTCTGCACCACCATTTTTGAGACTGCGTTCTGAGACAACGATACGATGCGGAATACCGATGAGATCAGCATCTGCGAATTTCTCTCCTGGCATCACGCCAGTACGGTCATCAAAAAGTACTTCGATACCAGCCGCGGTGAGTTCTGTATACACCTGCTCAGCTTCCGCAGGAATATTCTCACCGAGCGCAACGAGGTGAACTTTAAACGGTGCAATAGATTCTGGCCAAACGATACCTTTGTCATCTGAAAATTTTTCAACAACAACACCCATGACACGGGTAATACCGATACCATATGAACCGAGATGGACATACTGCTTTTCTCCCTTGTCGTTAGTAAATGTAAAATCTGTATCTTCACTTTTCTGAATACCAAAATTAAAGATGTTTCCAACCTCTACAGTCTTTACTGCTTCAAGTTCATCACGAGCAATACCGAGATCTGCTAATGTTTGATCATTAAGTACTTCTTCATTAATCGCAATGTTCTTTCCACAATGGAGAAACACCGTGTCTTCTCCAGCATCACAAATAGTTTGAAATTCATGACTGAATTTTGTAAACGCGCTTCCTGATGCAAACGTCATATACGTATCTTCGCCAATACCAATGCGGTTATAGATTTTTTTGTATGCTTGAATCGTCGCTTCATAAAATGCCTCATGCTGTTCGCTGTCGATACTGCATGAATACATATCCTTCATGATAAATTCTCGCCCACGTATAATGCCGCTCTTTGCACGGAGTTCGTTGCGGAGTTTTGTTTGAAATTGATAGGCATTGATCGGTAAGTCTTTGTAACTTGAAAGATGCTGTTTTATCATTTCAATGACTGCCTCTTCGTGTGACCATCCAAACCCTACCTCAGTATCATCCTTGAGTTTTGACTTGAACCAGACATCAACAACGTCATCGTCCCAGCGACCTGTTTCTTCCCAGGTGCTTTTCTTTTGAAGTGAGGACATTATGAGTTCCTGTCCGCCGATTGCATCCATTTCTTCACGAACAATGCGTTTAATATTCTCAAGAACACGTAAACCAAGCGGCGTATACGCATATACCCCTGCCATGACTTTGTAGACATATCCTGCCCGGATCAATAGTTGCGCATTTTTTGCCACCTCATCACTTGGGGCCTCCTTACGGGTCTTGGTAAAAAGCTGGCTTTGGCGCATAAAAGTACTCTTATAATGCCACAAAATGGCAAATAAAAAAAGCGGCTAAGTAAAATACCTAGCCTGCAATAATTTCATACTATTCTTATTCGTTACCCATCAGAACATCTATTAGTCCACCAATCGAACCTAAGAATAATAATCCAAACATTATAATTAATAATGTCATCGGGATTATCTCGTTGATTAATCTTTTCATTTATATTTAATTTTTAAGATTGTGTGCAAATTAGTTACAAGTTAATAGTAGCATTTATATAGAAAAATGTCAATAGCACCTATTTGCCAAAACCCCTTTTAAATGCTACTCTAAATCGTCCTTATTCGGACGAAAT
>CAYUDJ010000019.1:0-10799 GCA_964443635.1 uncultured Candidatus Saccharibacteria bacterium
CTTGAGGCACTTGAGGTAAAAATAGATAGTATTGATACAACTGTAAAAAAGATCCGTCGTGTGCAGCGCAATGCATCGGTTACGCGTATTGCATATTGGACATTTATCATCTTGCTCGGTGCCGGCGCGTTGTGGTTTCTGAAGCCGTTTATGAATGAAATCAGTGAACTGTACGGTATTGATATCAGTAGTTTGACCAACTAATCATCTTGCTGAAAAGGGTATTTTTTGGTATAAAAGGAGGGCTGTTCCTCGCTTGCTCAAGTAGCTCAGTTGGTAGAGCGCTCCCCTGAAGAGGGAGATGTCACCAGTTCAAGTCTGGTCTTGAGCACATATAAAGAAAAAATCCGTAAGAAATTACGGATTTTTTCTTTGAACTAAATAGACTTAATTTTGAGGACTGCTTTTCGTTTTTTATCAATCTTTGGAAGCTTGATGATGAGCATGCCGTGACGTTCAATAGCTTCGGCATTGTCGATCTCAACTTCCTCAGGAAGCTCGACGGTACGACCAAATGACCCCCAATATAATTCACGGATATGGTATGCCTCAGGAGCAATACCTTTGTTCTCTTCGCGCTTTCCTGAGATGGTCACGACACCCCTGGTAATGTTGATAGAGAGGTTTTCTGGCATGACACCAGCGATCAGTGTTTGAATAATAATCTCTGATCCGGTCTCGTACACGTCAACAGGCAGCTCTCCGACTTCTTCTGTCACTGGTGCTGGTGCATCTCCATCAACCTCCTTGTTTAGGAGGATTTCTCGACGATCTATTGCAGGAGGGACGGTTCCAGGGCGAGGTACTTCTTTCTTCGGTTCTGTGACCTCGTCTTCACTGTCGTCAAATCGGAGGTTTCCGGCGAGGCGTTCAAAGAATGATCGTTTTTTCATAATAGGTTAGACGGCGAGAGCCTGGGGAGGAAAACGCCTAAATTTTTCAAGAATGATGTGACTGATAATAGCAGTGATCCACAGATACCCATATACTTGGATAAAGCTTGCAGAGTCATGGTTCAGTATAAAAAAGTTAAACGTACTATGCAAGAAAATTGCGCCGGTAATACCGATTATCATTCCAAAACCACGAAGGCGTTTTGATGAAAGAGTGATGGTGATACCGATGAAGCAACTTGCAATCGTATGGAGCAATGTCGATCCAAAGAACCGCAATCCACCCGTGAGCAAACTCGCGGTGATATTAAAGCTTTGGAGTGGTTTCAGTACATAAAAGATATTTTCCAATGCTGCAAAGCCAAGTGCCACGGCAATGAGGTACATTGCTGGATCGAGTGCGTCATCGACTTGTTGGGTCTTGTACGCGACCATATAAAAGACCCCAAACTTGAGGATCTCTTCGATAGCCGCCCATACGATGATTCGTGTTGGTGTGTCGCTCAACAGTTCTTTTGCAATATGCTGTAATGTTGTTGCGAGGAGCACACTTGCTGCCCCAAGAACAAAACAAATAACGATCAACCCAAATGGCTCCGGGCGATCACGTTTGAGTCGTAACCAAAAGAACAACCAAATAAGTGACGGAACAAGTCCGATAAGAATTGCGTAAAAAGTTGGTGAGGTTATCGTGTTGGCCATGATGATACCATTAGGAGTGTAGCATCATTTTCTCCGATGTCTTTGGGGAGAATCTCCCACAGCGCTTCGGTGACGAATGGCATAAACGGATGCAGGAGCTTCAGATTGCCTTTCAAGAGATCAAGAAGTAGTTTCTGACGTGATGCTTTTGCAACAAGGTCTTCTCCAAAAAGAATAGGCTTGCTCTCCTCAAGAATCTTGTCGGCGAATGTTGTCCAGATGTATTGGTAGATATCTTCGGCAGCAAGGTGAAGCTTGAATTCATCAATATTTTTTGTGACTGTTTCTGTGACGGTATACCACTCATCGAGAATCGCTTGATCGGCTGGTGTATAGGTAGCAGTAGCACTACTTGCATCATAGTTTGAGAGAATAAATCGGGTGATATTCCACAGCTTGTTTGCAAAATGTTTCTGACCTTTGATTTTGTCTTCGGAAATCTTGCTATCGGTACCAGGGGCAGTACCAAGAATGAGAGCCATACGACCTGCATCAGCGCCGTATTTTGCTGCGATATCGAGCGGGTCCAAGGCGTTGCCAAGAGACTTGGACATCTTGTTACCCTTTGCATCGCGGACAAGTCCGTGGAAATACACAACCTTGAAAGGAATGGTTCCGAGCGCATAGGTCGTCATCAATATCATTCGTGATACCCAAAATGGCAAGATGTCGTAGCCGGTTTCAAGTACGTCGGTTGGATGATAGATTTTCAAATCTTCAGTCTGTTCAGGCCAGCCAAGAGTAGAGAATGTCCAGAGACCTGATGAAAACCATGTATCGAGCGTATCTTCGTCCTGTACCCATTCTCCACCGTCAGTTGGTGCCTCAACACCACAGTATGGTTCGCTGCAAGACTTGTACCAGACAGGAATACGATGTCCGTACCAGATCTGTCGGGAAATACACCAGTCATGCAAGTTGTCGATCCAATGGAAGTATACTTTCTCCAGATACTCAGGGATTATTTTAATGCCATCAACTTTGACAGCATCACGCATGAGTTCCTTGAGCGTCTTACCACCACGAGCAGTAACCGGCTTGTTTACATTGATAAACCACTGGAGTTTTGGAAGGGGTTCGACAATACCACTAGTGCGCTCTGCGGTCGCAACATTTTGGTCAATTACTTCTTCTTTTTCTACAAGACCTTCTTCTTTGAGCCAATTCACGATTGTTTCGCGTGCCTCAAGCACTTTCTTTCCCATGAGTCGCTCATCACCAACCATCATCTTTGCGTATTCGTTGATGACTTGGGGGCGAGGGAGGTCATGTCGGTCTGCTATTTCCCAGTCAGTCATCGAGTGTGCAGGAGTCACACCGAGTGCTCCAGTACCAAAGTCCTTCTCAACGGCTTCGTCAGCAATAATTTTGATATGAATCGGTACACCACAAAATACTGCATCGTATTCTTTCCCAATATATTGTGTGTATCGTTCATCGGCAGGGTGGACAGCAACAGCAACATCACCAACTTTTGTTTCAGGGCGAGTTGTAGAAATAGCGATAGGGAAATCCTTCGAATATTTGAATGTGTACATCGTCGCTTTGCGTGATTCGTATACGATTTCGTCATCAGAAATAGTTGTCTGACCTTTTGGATCCCAGTTCACGATGCGGTGTCCGCGATAAATGAGCCCATCGTCATACATGGATTTGAATACGGTACGCACTGCACGGCTACGCTTTTCATCGAGCGTGAATGCTTCACGAGTCCAGTCACATGACGCCCCCATTGCTTTCATTTGTCCGACGATCGTGTCGTGACTTGCAGTTGCAAACTCCCCAATGCGGCGAAGCATTTCTTCACGTCCGAGATCATGACGACTCTTTCCTTCTGCTTTCTGAATTTCTTTTTCAACTTTTGACTGTGTTGCGATAGCTGCATGGTCAGTACCAGGAAGCCAGAGTGTGCGAAAACCTTGCATGCGCTTGTAGCGGATGAATGTGTCCTGGATAGCAAGCATCATCGCATGTCCCATGTGGAGCTGTCCGGTGACGTTTGGTGGGGGAAGGATGATAGTGTATGGAGTCGCATCAGGTTTTGTTAAGCCTGCAGCAATCATATTTTCAGGAGTGAAGTATCCAGAGTCTTCCCATTTCTTGTACAGGCGTGATTCCTCATCGACTGGGTTATAGGGTTTCAAAAGTTTCTCGGGTATTTCTCCGTTTTGCATGGCTAAATAATAACAGTTTTAAGGGTTTTTGAGGAGGGGGTTGACTTTATTTAAAATTTATTATATAAAACAAAAAAATATAATTATGAAATTTGAAAAAAATGTAGAGATATTTTCAGGAATTTCTGAAAATTCTATTGATTTCCTAAAAACGTTCCTTGGTGATGAAAGACTTTCTCCTTGGATCAGGAAATCTCTTGCAGAAAAATTACAGTTAATAAATGATTTATTAAAAGTGAGTAAACTTGGAAAAAGTAATGAACAAATTGCGGGTACTATAATATCAGTATCAAATAATGTTCAGTTTGGCTTAGGTAGGTTCTCGGCACTTTTAGCAATTGAGGTATCAAATTTTGATTTAAAAGCTTCGGTAAATGTTGTTGCTGCTTTTGAAATGATCTCTTGTTATATAACTGTTAATTTGATTGTTAATGGGCAATAAATTACAAGCTCAAATTACCATCCGCCTTTAGTTCACTAAGGGCGGATATTTTTATTTCTCCGGCAATCACTTGTACCATCGCAGCCATACCAATCATCACCGCATTGTCAGTCGCAAGCCATTGTTCGGGGAATAGCACTGTGATGTCTGTGCCCGTCTTTGCTAAGGCTTCGACGTGGGAACTAAGTTGTGCGCGAAGGTATGTATTTCCCGCAACTCCACCACCGACAATAACAGTTGGAGTTCCATATTCTTGTGCGGCGCGAATCGTTTTTTTGATAAGTACTTCTACGGCCGCATCTTCAAACGCTGCTGCCAGCGCCATTTTGTCTTCGTCGTTTAGCTCTCCGTGGTCACGTATCGCATAGAGTGTGGCAGTCTTGATACCAGAAAATGAGAAATCGTAATCCTGTGAATGAAGCATTGGACGAGGAAGCGTGAATTGGTTTTCAATATTTTTTTCTCTGAACTGTGCTGCAAGTTTGGATACTGCAGGTCCGCCTGGATATGGGAGACCGAGCATACGCGCAACTTTATCAAATGCTTCACCAACTGCATCGTCTCGTGTTTGTCCTATCTTTTTATATGATCCAAATTGTTCTGCAATCACGAGCTCTGTATGTCCACCTGAAACCAGAAGTGAGAGTACTGGAAATGCGAGGTCTGCAAATCTGTATTCTTTGTCAGATGTTTTCTCAATAGCAGCAGTCACGATATGACCCTCCATGTGGTTGATAGGAATTACTGGTATATCCCAAATAGCAGAAAGTACTTTTGCAGCAGTAACTCCGACCCATAGTGCAGGCTCAAGACCTGGGCCTACGGTGACCGCTATATAGTCAATCTCAGGTTTGGGATGAGACTGGAGATAAGTAGAGAGATTCTCTCCAAGGATTTCGTCTTTTGCACATATTTCACTTATAAGCTGCTTTTTATCTGCTCCCAGATTTGGGCCGGCGACATGTTCCACATCGGCTTCTTTCATAGCTTCCTTTAGAAGCGGAACAAATTTCTCCGCATGAGCACGTTTTGCCAAGGAGGGGAATACACCACCGTATTGGGCATGGATATCTATCTGAGATGCCAGAGCGTTGCCACAGAGCTCTATAGCGCCATTTTCAACCTTGTAATGGAGGATACAAATACCTGTTTCGTCGCAGCTGGTTTCTATCGCCAAGATTTTCATTGCCGTACTATAGCACATAGTTGCATTTTTCTGAAGATGTGGTAATATATAACAAACTTAAAAAAATGAAAAAAGATAAAATCACTATTCAGGGACCAAATGGTTGTGGTAAAAGCTCCACAGCGAAACTTTTGTTGGAGTTTCTTCCAGGATACACACTCCATTCTACTGGCACCATTGCTCGCACAATGGCTGCAGCGAACAATATGACTATTGAAGAATATGTTGTATATGCTCGTGATAACGACATACCGTTTGACTCAATTATTGATCAGAGTTTAAAAGATCTTAACGTTAAAAATAAAGTGGTAGTCGAGTCTCGTTTAGGCTATCATTTTCTTCCTGAATCTTTCAAAGTGTATCTGGATATTGATTTGGAGATTGCTGCGGTACGCAGACATACCCAACTTCAACAGATGGACTTTGAAAAATATAAAGACCTTACGATAGTACAGGTACGAGATATGCTTCAAAAAAGGAACGAAAATGACAGAGAGAAGTATGTGCAACTGTATAAGACTGACTACACCGATCTCACTCAGTATGATTTGGTTATTAACACTGGTGACCCGATTAATCAAATTGGGAGAGTTGTAGGTGATATCCTTTTGCAATACCCATTATGGCTTGAATCATAACTACTCTTCAAATCTTTTGAATGACCCATCGTTTTATAGCGATGGGTTTTATTTTTATAAAAAATTGTGCGCGGTACAGGGATCGAACCTGTCACCTCTACAATGTCAATGTAGCGCTCTAACCATATGAGCTAACCGCGCAGGGTTGTGTCGGAAAATATACCATATTACGATACGCGTCGCGAGTTATTGTAATTTCTCTAAAACATGGTATAAATGAGCAAACCAATTGATAACCCAAAATTAAAAATTTATGTTCCACCCCGCAAATGGATGTATACAACTATGCATCATTCGTCTAATTTCGACAGCTAATCTCGGAGATAAGGCAATCAAGAGAAGTCTTGGTATGTCCTATTTAACTCATGAAGTTGCAAGCCTGTTAAATAGATACGATCCCCAAAAGGCTTCAGTAAACGAATTTTGTTTTGATGTTACGCCCCCAGCAATAGTAACCGATACGATTGTAGAAGATTTTCGGGAAAAATTGCTTTCTACATTTAGGAAGTCCCAAAGTAGTTCTCTTAAGGTGTATGCTTTTGCATCACACTGTATTGGAACAAAAGTGGCACGTTTATTACGTGAAGATGATTTCCCTGGTTTGATGTATTATGGCGAACTTGGGGTACAGCCTGGTTTATACCCATATCATATTCATCTTGATGAGTACGCTCTGCCTCGAGCAAAATCGTTATCGGGCATAGATAATGTAACGTATTTTCATTTCAAAAAAGCCGCGTCATGATGCGGCTTTTTTTCGTCTAACATAGAGATAATTTACAACACAAAACCAAATTGACAAGCGGGCATAGTATTCTAAGATAGGGTTAGATTTGTTATTTAACAGGTCTATAAACCAAATTCTTTAACTTAAAAACAAAGGAGGTCACATGACTGAAAGTTTTATCACCTTGAAAGAGGTATCCGAAGCTCTAAAGCCTATTCGACTTCCGGAGTTTTCTCAGTGGATTCGACAGGCATATCCGAGGGGTCACTTGGACTTAATTGTCCAAGGGCTTATTCAAACAGGTAGAACAACAAATACTGTTGATTCGATCAGGCTCCTAGCAGACATATGGCAACGAGAGAGTAAGTCTCTGTTTCCGTCTGAGCCAAAGGTCACTCTTGGTGACATCAACCAAACTTCAACGACGCATCTGCGTAAAAAGTTGGAAGAGGTTATAAATGGCAAGCAACCCAATGCTGCTTACGACGAAACGCGTCGCCACGGCACTATTGGTCATGTCGCTATTCCGGAGTTATTCCTCGGAAAAACTCCACTGGTGCTTCATGGTAAGAAAAAGACAAAAATTACCAATGAAGTACGACAAGCTGACTTGTTTAACAATGGTTTTGATTATGCATCATTAGCTCAAATGAGTATCAAGAAAAGGCGTCAAAAACTTCAAAATCGAACTCTTGCAACTAAACTTACCAATCATATTATTTCGGATTGGGTATATTTGCAGCATGAGATGAAAAAAGGTGTAGTGCCTTTGCACAGTAAACGATATACGATGTTGCGTGACAGACTCAAGTTGATCTTTGATGTCCATATGTCAAAAATTGTTAATTACTCACTTTTTAATGGTGAGTATCTGTCATTTCTGACATTCATGACGTGGGCCGGTGCACTGGATTATTATCAGAAGGAAGGATCCATGATTTTTTTCCAAGAGGTTTTTATTCTTGAAAATACGTATGATCTTGGTGCCGGACGTCTGGACGCACTGATGGTGGAAACCATTGATGGTGTAAGCCCGACTGCTGAGCAGTTGGTAAAAATCAGTGCATTGACTAAACAAAGCTTTGCTTCAGTGGGACATATTATCAAGGCGCTTATTGCGCTATTTGGTAAACATATCCATCTTTGTGTTATTGATTGGAAATTTGCCGTTGGTGATAGCCCAAAAGGTATGCGCAAAGGAGTGCAGGCAAATGTCATCAAAAGTACTGAAGTAGAAAAAAGTCCGCTTCAAAAACATGTTGATCAGGTCAAGCGCTATCTATCGCTGGCAGTGCTATCGCACTCGCTGGCGTCACGAGAAAGCTCCGTTGAGAACTTGGAAGAGCTATGGAAAACCGATTTGTTTTCCATGAGTGGTAAGATCGTTTATTTTTTCCCTGATTCAAAGCCTTTTACTCATGAGGTCGGTTTGGACAAGGAGGAAATAAAACTTGTATTTCAAGAGCAGATCGTAAACAATTACAGGACTGCTACCCAGCGTTCGACCTTTCGTAAAACGAGCGGTAAATTCATGGGGTATGTATTGAATGCAATAAAAGGGAGAGTTTCCCGAGAATCTGTTAGTGCCCCGATGAGCCAGCTTCCCTTCGATCCGACTCTTCCTGAATCTTTAGGTAATGGTTTAAGTGCGGCCGCTATTATTAACGGCTATTATAAACCGGTCTATCTTGATCCGTACGAAACTATCGAAGTAATCGGTAGAAACAATCGCACGGGCGCAGATATCCCCGGGATGCACCTTGATCGAGTCTTACAAGCAATAAACGATAAGAAGATAATTGCTGAAGAAGGCTTTAATAGAATCACTGGAGGAAAGATTTGTTGTCACGTAAAACCCGAGAAAAACCCCTCACACTCAATAGATATTCCTGGGAACAGGTTCCGTTGTTTTGGGTGTGGTGTTAGTGGCTGGTTTATTCCATCCTCAATCCCTGATGATATTGAAATATCATTCGAATCGTATCATTACCAAGAACTGGATAATCTTGTGATTCCTCCACGTCATCAGGAAATAATGCTCTGTGCCCAATTTATTCTTCAGAAATCATTTCAGGGGAGTAAGGCTGAGGCATATCTTGCCTGTGAACGGGGGTTGAATCCCACTCTGTCATATACTCTCTCGGGAGCAGGGTATGCAGATCATCGATTGATTACTGGTTTACTTGATAGTGGGTTCAGTTATGACGAACTTATTGAGTACGGTTTTCTCACAACTTCAACAAAAATTGGGAAGAACAGTAACACAGTAAGATTGCTCAATGAATTTGGATTAAAGACAGAAGATTTACTTCGACCGGGTAAGACTCCCAGTTTGGGATTACCAATGTCGCTTTTAGATGGTGCGGTAACGTATCCACTTGAGGTACACGGTATTATCAATAGCTTCTATGGGCGATCGACTGATCCAACCTGTCCGAAGAAATTCCGCCACAAAAAACTCAGGGCAAAGGTTCATAAAATGCGGCACGGCGGGTGTAATATCACCCTTGCCGCAAAATCAACCAGTAGTCATATCATCGCGGTGGAAGCTGCATTGAATATGGATACGATCATTCAGCACAGCCTTGATCTCAAAGCAGCGACCGCATTGGTTGGGGCAAACAATCCATTGCTGTGGGAAATATTGGCCGGGTACAAAGGTTCTTTGATTATTGGTCTGGATTATGATCCGGAAAACATCAATGACGAAGGGCGACAGATTGGACTTACCGGGCAGATTAACACTGAAAAATTTGCACGTAGGGCAAGACAGTTAGGGTTTGAAGGTACACTGTATGATTTCACGGCTGGATTTGTAAAAAATAATCCAGGAATCAAATACAATGACCTAAACCAGTATTGGACTGATTATGGAGAAAAGTTCTCAATATTGGACAATTTAAAACGCATAGAAATTTAAAAAATCTATGCGTTTTTTTTCGTCCACATTCATGATTCTGTCAATATTCCCTTCGCTATCTAACTCTGCCATACTGTCAAAAAACAACATTTCTTCATTTAAAACCCCATACCAATGGCAACAAAAAAATCTGGGGTTCGAGTGAAACCGTACCCCTTTGCAAGCTTGGAGTTTAAAACTCCGTATAATGATATTCACGTAAAAAGTACTCACAAAAAAGTATTTTTCAATTCCTCGTCCATTAGGGGCCCAGGACTGATCGTCATGAGTTATCTGGATGGAAACGGCAGAAGATGCCTCAGGATACGAACGGCAAATTGTTCGATGTATCAAAATGCCTGTATCATCCATAGCCACACAGGTGTGTTGGTGGATAATCCGCAGTATGCTTTTCTTCCTGCATCTCCAAAGTTGCTTGATCGAATGGCGCAATCTGTTTGGCGGGGTCACTTGAATACTCCGATTGATCAGAGCTATCAGTCACTCAAGCCCTGGTTAAAAGACTTCAGCATGGATTTCCCATTCGAGACTTTGTTTTTTGCTGATCCGTTTTCAGCAATCTATCGGGGTAAACCAGGATGGTGTTTTTATCCGTTCAGAGATCGAAGTGGGGTCTATTTTATAAAGGAATTTACACCTGAAGGATTGGAGATTGGTATTGTTCGTGTAGGAAAAGCAGTTGACGATCTGCATAACAGACCAAGGAATTATTTCTATGGCAACGCGGCAACTGCGAAGTTTCATCCTAATTACCGGGAAAAAATCAATAGAGGATTCCGGTACGAGATGGCAGTTGTTGAAGTGCCATTGAATGAGTTTTCACAGAGAAAAACCTTAGAACTAGCTGTAAAACAGCTTGAGGACAGGCTTATCGAGTTCTTTGAACCAAGGGACAACATCATCGGGGTTGGAGATCCTTTTTCTTCGACAATTGATTTTGATGAAGATCCGCCATTCTAAGAGTACTGGTCCTATGCCGGTACTCTTTTTTGTTTCTTGATTTTTACCCAGAAATTTGTACAATACTACCGTTACTATATTTGGCCCTATCGTCTATCAGTTAGGACACAAGATTTTCAATCTTGGAAGCCGGGTGCGACTCCCGGTAGGGTCACAA
>CAYUDJ010000020.1:0-9929 GCA_964443635.1 uncultured Candidatus Saccharibacteria bacterium
TGGACGAGCATATTGCTGATAGTGGAGATAGTTTCAGGTTTGAGGATTTGTTCAGATTTTGCATACTCAAGCTCCTTGGTACTACCATCCCCTTCGATGATTGCAGTTGCAATGTGGGGAGTGATGAGTGTGCCGCCATTGGCAAGGGCACCAAATCCACGCACGATGTTGATCGGACTGGTCGCAATACCCTGACCAAAGGCAGCAGTCGCGTAGTTGATGTCATTTGAACCATTGAGACTGCTCATACGACCATTAACCTCTCCCGGCAGATCGATCCCCGTCTTTGTACCGAGTTTGTACTTGTTGACCATGTAGTCCTTGAACTTATCCTTGCCCAAATGTTGTTCAACAAAAATCATACCGGTGTTGAGAGACTGATTGAGGACATCCTGCATATTTACATGACCACGCCCCTTTTTATCAAAGTTGTTGAGCGTTGCACCGTTAATCGTGACCTTTCCACTATCAAAATACGACGTCTGAGGAGACACCACACCTTCATTGAGCGCAGCTGCCATAACCAGCGGTTTGACGATTGATCCCATCTCGTAGACATTCTGTGCGAAAGGATTACTAAATACTCCGACGTTTTTGACCTTGCCATAATCATTGAGATCAAATGTAGGGACTTGTGCCATGGCAATGATTTCACCGGTATACGGATCCATAACAATAGCACCGACTGAATCACTGTTCCATTTCTGTTCGACAGAAGCGACTTGATGTTCGAGCTCTGCCTGCACCGTCGGCTCGATCGACGTGACAATGTCACCATTGACTGCAGTATTTTTGAAAATAGTTGATTGGACATTGGCAAAGATTTCCGCAAAGAAATTTACATAACTTGAATTGGCGCTCCGTGAAAGCACATCGTTATAGTATTCCTCAAGCCCATAGTTTCCGATCAACGTATCGCCTTTGTACGAGACAAAGCCGATTGCCTTTGATGCGAGGTCGCCTCCTGGATAGGTTCTCCATTTCTCACGATAGAGTGTTACGCCGGGTAAACGAAGTGCGGTAATCGCCGTTGCTTGCTGCTCCATGACACGATCCGCTATTTCTTCATACGGGTCACTTTTTTTTGCAGACTTCGCAATGAAGTCATCGTGATCGACTGGAACGATAGCATTGATTGCTTTGTAGGTGGCATCGATATCTTGGAGTTGGTTTGGTACGATGGCGATTTTAAAACCATTGATAACGCTTGCTGCAGCGACTGTGGTACCGTCTTTGTCGGTAAAATAAATATTACCCCGATCAAAGACTCCGCCAGCAGGAGTCACATACTGATGCTCGGCTTTCTCTTTATAAAAAGTTCGATTGATGATTTGAAGTGAAAATAGACGAAAAATCACCAGTGCGCCAACACCGGCAACAATAGCAATCAGTATGCGTATACGCGTGCGATGGAGCTTATCGTCCAACATTCCAAGCAAAGGCACGAACTGGTCCAGTGTACGCAACAGTTCCCGCACGAACCATTCCTGAAGAGATAGCGTGATCTTCAGTCAGAGATTTTTGAGCAACGAGATACTGCATCTCTTCCATACTGGTTGCAGAAATAAGCTGCTTGGTATCTTCAGCAAGTGCGCGTTGGTTGATTACTGAAAAAGTGATAGCACCAATAAAGTACAAATAACAGCCAAAAAATACCCCACTTGCCACCCATGCGTACGTACCGATTTTACGAAATCCGTGATTGATATCAAATGACGAGTATTCAAATTTTTGTTGGAGGGTATTGATCATAAAAGTTTTTCGATTGTGCGGAGTTTGGCGCTTCGCGATTTTGGATTGGCTTGTAATTCGTCTCTATCCGGGGCGATCGGTTTCTTGGTGATAACGCGTTTGTTTTCCTGTTCGTTCATCCATCGCTTGACGATGCGGTCTTCGAGACTGTGGAAGGTAATGACTGCAATGCGTCCACCCGGGGCAAGGACCGCCCACCAGTTGTCGAGCGCCTCCTTGAGCACACCAAGTTCGTCGTTGACTGCAATACGCAACGCCTGAAACGTCTTGGTCGCAGGATGCGTCTTGCCACGTCGTGGAACAGAGGCACTGATGACATCAGCAAGTTGCTTTGATGTCAGTATCGGAGCGCTGTCTCGAGCAGCAACGATAGCCTTTGCAATGCGACGAGCACTTGTCTCCTCTCCATAGCCATAGATGATGTCAGCAATCGACTCTTCCTGCCATGTATTGACGATATCGGCCGCGGTGAACCCGGTATGTGAACCGGCGTGGGCGAATGTCATAGCAAGTGGCGTATCAGAGTTGAATGAAAAGCCGCGATCATCAGCAAGGAGTTGAAACGTACTTGTGCCAAGATCCAAGAGTACACGGTCGGCATGGTCGAGTGAGGCGGAAGCCAATATCAATGCCGAATCCTTGAAGTTACCCTGAACAAAAGTAACTCCTTTGTGGAACCCGAGTTTTTGCTCGAATCTTTCTTTGGCAAGCTCGTCGAGATCGACACAGACAAGTCTGATCGAGTCGCCGTACTTTGCCAAAAGCGCACTGCTGTGCCCACCGCCGCCAAATGTGCCGTCAATCACTACGTCATTTGGTTCGACTGCGAGCATATCGATGGATGATTCTAAAAGAACGGGAATATGCATATTAGAGGACACCGATCGCACCGAGGCGATCAGCCAGTTCATCAGCCTTTGCTTCGACATTCTGCTTGTAGGCCTTCCACGTAGCCTCTTCCCAGAGTTCGACTCGACTGTATACGCCGACAATAGCAACCTTATCCTTGATACCAGCAACGAGCTTGAGTTCTTCGGGTATCAGGATACGTCCTGCTGCGTCGACAGCGACTTCCTTGGCCCCTCCGATGAAATATCGGCTGAAGCTACGGTTGTCTGCTTGCAATGAACCTTCGGCGAGTTTGCCGACTATCTTCTTCCATTCAAGTGCAGTAAACACGAACAGGGATTTTTCCAGACCTGGTGCGATCACGACAGTCTTCCCCATTTCCTTTCTGAACTTGACTGGAAATGAGAGCCGCTTCTTTTCATCTATGGTATGGATAAATTCGCCGATTAACATGTTTTACTCACTTTTAATTTCTACCACTTCTTCCCACTTCCCTCCATTGTATCCCACTACTCCCCTCTGCTGCAAATGACGTAGGTGTGGATAACAATCAAAAAGCGGTTATACTGCTGTCATGACTGAAACCCAGACGCTTATCACAAGCCTCGGCACTCTCTCATATATAGGCGTCTTTGGTATTTCAATGCTCGCCAATGTTGTCATTCCTGTTCCAGAGGAAGTTGTATTGCTTGCGCTGGGGTATGTGGCACACATCGGGACGATCAACGTCTTCTACCTCATCCCTATCGTCATCCTCGGACTGTTCACAAGTGATATCATCCTGTATTTCTTATCACAAAAAAATAATCGTTTCGTCACGTACTTCTATGCAAAATTATTTGCCAAGCGACTCGCCGACAAACATGAATGGGTTGATCACAATATCACTAAAGTTATTTTCTTTTCACGATTCCTTATCCAGTTGCGATTCCTTGGGCCGTTCATGGCCGGACAGCATGGCGTGAAGTTACGCACATTCATCACCTATGAACTTGCGGCATTGGTCATCTATGTACCCCTGATCGTATGGACCGGTTGGTATTTTCAGAGTCGTGTGGAGCGTATCGTCAGCGGCGTAGGCCTCGCGAGAAACATCTTCCTTATCGTAGTCGGACTACTCATACTTATTTCACTCCTGAGATCAGCGTACAAAGCATTGCTTAAGACATCATCTATAAAATAAAAAAAATTAATTCACACTCAATATTTTATATGATGTATCCCCCTTTGGTGTTGCAACGTAGACAACTTCTCCTTCTTTGTGACCAAAAAGTGCTTGGCCAAGTGGTGACTTGTATGAAATCTTGCCTGCAAGCATGTCTGTCTCTTCACTGCCGACAATAACAAAGGTGCGAGTATTTTGCTCCCCCACTTTCTGAATAATAATAGTAGTACCGACGTTTACAACACCATTTGTAGTACGCCTTACGACTTCTGCATTTTTCAAGACGTGTTCAATAATTGCAATACGCTCTTCGAGCTTGCCTTGCTCTTCGCGAGCGATGTGATATTCCGCATTTTCAGAAAGGTCGCCGAGCTTCTTTGCGGCTTCGATTGCAGCAACTGTTTCTTTGCGTTTGACGCCCGTCAAAACTGCGAGTTCTGCTTCGAGTGCTTCTTTATTTTCTTTGGTGATGAATTCTTTCATTGTGTTGATTATATAATGAGAACGTACTATAGCGCACATCTAGTTCGTGGTCAAAAGGTCGGGAGTTGCCGCAAAGAGGGATAATACGGGCGCAAATGCATGCGTTACACCAGAGGAAACCTTTGGGCCATTTTCCATCAGCACCGTGAATGCGTAGCGTGGATTGTCATACGGAAAGAATCCAATTGCCCAAGAGTTGACGCGCGTATTATTTTTGATCTGTGCAGTACCTGACTTTGCAGCGACAAGGATCGGTGTGTTGTCCAGTGCGGTACCCGTACCTTCAGTCACTACCATACGCATACCTTGCTGGACTACATCATACTGAGCTGTGGTAAACGGCAGTGTTTCAGAAGCGACTGCTTCACCGGGGTTCTTTTTGAGGATAGTCGGTGTCACGAGTGTGCCACGCGATGCAATACTGGCAACCGCACGCAACATCTGCATGGGTGTCACCTGAAAACCGTATTGACCAATCGACGTGTTGTACGTATCTCCGATGCGCCATGCGTCGCCAGGGAAATGTTTTGCTTTCCAAGCAATGCTCGGAACCGCACCTTCCAACTCTTTACCAATATTGATACCCGTTTTTTTGCCAATGCCGAACATGCCGATGTATTTCTCTATATTTGCAATACCCAGTCCTCGCTGACTGCCAAACCCACCCCCAATCTCATAGAAATATACGTTGGACGACACCGCAATCGCCTTACGCATATCAACCGCACCGTGATCTGCATTGTCCTTGAATATTGTAAAAAGTTTTGGATTATATGGATTGGGAATTTTCAAACTACCAGTCGTATACAGCACCTTGTTTGCATCAATCACGCCTTCTTTGAGGGCAGCAAGTGCGATAAAGGGTTTGACGATCGATCCTGGCGTGTAGAGACCTTCGGTCATACGGTTGAGAAATGGCCTCGTCGGACTCGTCAGATATTCATGAATCGTCGCGCGATCATCGCCATCCGAAAGGATATGCTGATTGTATTGAGGATAGGTAGTCATCGCGAGGAGTTCCCCTGTCTTGATATCCATGACCGCACCAGCTCCACCGACATAGCCGGAGCGCTCGGCAAGTTCGTGAATACCTCCATAGAGCGCTTCCTGGACGCGCGCATCAATCGACAATGACAAGTTTTCACCTTGGGCCGGCTCTTCAATCACATTTTGTGCAATGATAGAACCTGCGACATCAGTCTCTACGAGGATAGTGCCGTTCTCCCCAGCTATGTCTTTGTTAAACTGCTGCTCAACGCCGTCTTTGCCTACTATCTCTTCCTGCCAATATTTTCCTTTGGTGTCCTTTGCGGGGTACGAAACATAGCCGAGCAAGTTTGCAAAACCATCTTTTGCAATATACGAACGGCGAGAAGGACCTTCTTCGCTTTGCACATTCCAGGCGAGCTCAACACCATTGCGATCATAGATAAGTCCGCGATCCGCAGTGATCGGTGTATGATCAAGACTGTTTTGCTCACTCTTGGTCAGATAGTACTGATTCTTGAACAACTGAAGAATAACCAACCTACTTGAAAAAAATAATCCAACCGCAAGCATGCAATAAAACAGTACTGAAAATGAGCGCTTGGAAAATGGTCGCTCAATACGCCCTTCGAACTGCTGGGTATCAAATTGCGGCAAGTTATGCACATCGAGCAGGATTTCGTCCGGATGCAGCTCGATGATCTTTGATCTTTTTCTACGACGTCCGACCATACTGAATTCTTGTATATGATGTGATAAACCAGTACATGAGAAGTAGTCCGAACACAAGTATCGTCATTTTAAAATGTGTCACTGTAAATGCAGAGCTCGGTGCATAGAGCGCATCTGCGATGACTGCAGGTGCGAGCAATACGAGTCGATACGGCACGAGAATGACCGCAATAGCAAACAACGATATCTGCACCCATACTGGCAGCCACAGTATGACACCACATAATATAATAACTGCAATAGTCGTTCGAAGCATCGTTTGATTGTACCACGAAGCGAACAGGTGCTTTTAGAAGAATCTCCCAAAGATAAAGCGCAAAACAAATAGTGCAACAATGACGATACTAATATAGAAGAATGCCTTGTGCGCAAAGAATGATTCTGCAGCTGTAGCAAACACCATATTTGCATAGTCCCCTGTATGACTCTCTGCTTCTTTAACTGAGCCAGTTGTCTGTCCTGCCGTTGTAGGAGTTGCCGTATTTGGATCATCAGGAAGCAATAGTTTTACAATATCCTTTGGAGCATCCCCGTTGACGACGCTTTTGCTTTTCTTTAGTACAACTGCATAGTGTTCTGCCTGTTTGAGACGATATGTTTCAATATGTGTAAGCAGTCCTCCAAACCATTTCTTGATACCACCAAGGTCAGGTGCAGCGAGTACTGGTGTGCCACCAACCGTTACTGTGCCCACCACACCGAGCAATGTTGGAATATCCTTTTTCGCTTTTGTACTAGCCTTCGTGACCTCTGCAGTAACTGTCATGGAACGGTCAGGCATCTTCCAGGTTGCCGTTGCAATCTTTGCAGTTGAGGCAGGTACCGTGATAGTAGCAGTAGCGACACCTTTTACTTGTTCAGCAGATCCTTGGGTGAACTCAACGGTGACCGATGCTTCAGTTGATGTATCGTTGTATACGAACGCATTAAGCATGATCTCTTCTCCAGTCTTTGCATCAGAAGGTGTCACCCACACGGTCTGTGAAGGAGGTGTTGCGACTGCATGCACCGAAGAGGCGATACATAGGATACCGAGCACTATACTAAGAGAGATAATCTTCATATTATTTCTATTTATTTAAGGGAGAATGATGCTTTCACCGTAACAGTAACCTGCTTTTCAATCTGACTCGTATCATAGCTACCGTAGTCAGAGACATCGGTTGAGTTGCGTGAGTTCACCTGTACCACACCACTTGATGCGCTCTTGAGTGTTCCTACCCGACTACCAGAATTCTTGGCAAGCTCAGCGGCACGAGCCTTGGCATCATCGATAGCGAGTGAGAGAAGCTGAATGCGGGCTTCCGGAAGCTTGGAATAGTAGTATTCAAGAGAGAGACTTGAGAAAATAACACCTTGACTGACAATAGCTGAAATATTTTTTGATGCAGCAGTGAGTCGCTCGACATCATTGGTCTGAATAGTAAATGTCTGACTGAGATTGTAGAGTTTTTCTGCAGCTTGATTTTGCTGGTACACCTCATTCATTGAGACAGGAGTGATATTCATCTCTGCATCTTCAATCTTTTGTGATTTCAAAAATGCCTTGGTCTTTTCGAGATCTCCTGCGATCTGGGTGTAGCCGCTATTGAGTGTACTCTCGCGCACGGTTCGACTGATTTGCGTTGTCCATTTTGCTTGATCACTGGTGACTTCCATTTTCGCTGAACCAGTCACTGCGACCGTGTCATTGAGTCCACGCAAACGAAATACGGTTCCCATTGCAATCAGTACGGCAATAAGAAAACTTCCTCCTAATATAAGTCCGAGCGTTACAAGTGGGTTACGTGTTGTTGTTGATTCCATGATCAAAGTATAGCACCTTCGGCACGCAAGAGTGCAAGCTTTGCATCTGGTCCGCCACGATTGTATTCCCCTATTTTTCCATCACTGCGTATCACTCGATGACACGGGACTTCTTCGTCATAGTTTTCCTTCATGACAGCACCCACTGCACGCGCAGCTCCCGGGTATCCAGCCTTCTTTGCAACCGCTCCATAGGTCATCGTTTTTCCTTTTGGAATTTTACGAACAACGTTTCGGATATCTTCGGCAAATGCTGATTTGTTCATGAGGAGAGTATATAGCAAAAGTACATATTTTAAATAAAAAATACTCCTACTTAATTTGATATTAATAAGTAGGAGTATTGCCACAATGATGCAGGAACTAATTTTTTAATTCTTTTTTAAAGGAAATTAAAGCTGTTTTGGTGGTTACCCCTTTGGAAAGATTATCAACTGCTTTCAAGAGATCCTCATATTCATCAGTACAAGTATGAGGATTAATAACGATCCGAACATTTTCCTTGCGTTCATGATATCCTTGCAGGATTTCTATGTCGGCAAGGGATTTAATTTCTAAGATTGGCCTTCCATCATGATTTGTCTGCTTGTGAAAGAAATCATTTTTCATTTCGTGGAGGTTTTGATTAACAATTTCTTATATAATACAAGCCTTTATTAATTATGTCAATAAAAACCCCGAACAAAAAAGAGACATCTTCTGTCTCTTTTTTCTAAAGTGGACCCTAGGAGATTCGAACTCCTGACCTCCTCATTGCAAATGAGGCGCTCTACCAACTAAGCTAAGGGCCCAATCCAAGTACCGAGAGATTGTACTATAGATTGGTTTTTGTGCAACGGTCTTTTATATACCCTTCCCTCCTACCAGTATCATCTTTTGCTGGACCGGCTTTGTGATGAGGAGCGGCATGGCTTTCATAATGAGCATCGTTGCCTCTGAGGTGTGCAGTGACGCCTCGTGGGCAGCTTCATTTTTCCACACTTCAGTAACGGAGGTGACAGTCTCATCAGTAGTATCCTTGTGGATCATATACATCTGACAGTCGTCGTTTGTGTCCATTGAGCGCGCGGCTTCTGAGAGAATCGCGATAAATGGCTCTCTATCCTCTGTTATTGTCGTAAATGATGTATGGAAACTGATCATAAGGAATGTTATTTACAATACTAATGGGTCAAGTATACCTCGCGGTTGTGACAATAAATTCATTGACAAAAGAATAAATAATGCTAATGTGTAAAAAACGTTATTTGTTTGGTTCCCCTGGATTCTTCCGGAGTTCACGGAAACCAAACAAACATCAGCCATGTATAGCACCACCCAAAACCATCAAGACACCATATCCGTAGAATCACTTGAAGTTGGTACGATAATCGAAGAAAGCAAAACCATCGCAAGTTGGGAGAATGGAAACAGAGGTTTCTTTGCGAAAATAGTTCTTAACAAAAGCAAAGATCCCTCATTACCCAAATGGAGAGCCATTACAGATCAAGGTTACAAAGGCCCTGGAATAATTGTTTATATCAACCAGAAACTCCAAATTGGGCAGAAGTTAAAAACAACAACATCTGTTGTTGGTAATGCGGTACAAGCAGAAATAATTTAAAAAACCACTACAGGCACAAGAGACATGTCCGACTACTCCATGAGTCGGGCATTTTTTATGATTACTTTTTACTTCTTCCAAGAAAGCTCGTATCTGGCAGGCGGATTGGACTCGCGTGTATCAAAGAGATAAAACGTATGCACGACTATCTTATAAAACTTGTACCCAGTATCAGTCTGCGCGTCGGCAAGGATTGCACTATCAGTCGCAAAGCGCTCACAATACGTCGTATACGCTAGATGCTGTTCATCGACACCATCGAGGAGCTCAACGGCCCCTTCAAAATACACTCCTCGCAATTTGTCTGTTGCACTATGCTGGACAACGATATCGCCTGCAACAAAAGGGTTCTCACTCGCCTCTACGCTGTGTCGTGCATCGACTTTTGATCTGAAATAAAAGTTCAAATCAGTATCAAATGAATACCGCAGTTCACAGACCCATGGCTTGTTATCCTTGGTAGTGGCAAGGGAGAGATGAATCACCTCAGGAATGTATGCTCGGATGGCTTTTTCTATATCCATAGTATCTATACTGTAGCACTATTTTTAT
>CAYUDJ010000021.1:0-9361 GCA_964443635.1 uncultured Candidatus Saccharibacteria bacterium
ATCTGTTTTTACTTTATTTGATTAAGCTATTTCGAAAGAGATAGCTTTTTTATTTACTCCGAACCTTGGAGGAAGTTCGAACTTATTTAGGGGAATAAAAAATGACCTCCCTATAATAAAGTGAGGCCATTAAAGCGATTTTAGGAAGGCTGATAGAGTATCTGTCTGGGGATACGTGCAATAACAATATCCCCCTTACTTATTGCTCCAGAACAAAATACGCCTCCGACAACTCCTCGTTTTCCAAGAGCATGTTTTACAAATAACGTTTTTAATTTGTCTGCAGCATGATACTTTTCCTGGATAGATTGTCCTGCGATAACACAAGGAGTGTTTTCGCCAGAAATAATAAGAACAGCTATTTGAGGGATTCCATTCTTTTTAAAGAACAGCTTTGTTCCAATAGGGAGCTGAGTGAAGTTTGGGATACCACTGATGATCAGATTTTCCCCGATGCTACCTATAGGAATTTCAGGTATTCCCATTGCCTTAGCAACTTCCCCCATCTCTTCAATTGAAACAGCTGAGAATTCTCTCAAATTAACGATCTCTGTACGTTTTGGTAAACCAAATTTAAGGAAATCATTTTCTCTGACATCGGCGGTGCGACGACCACTATGGTTGTCACCTTTAATACCTTCACGAATATACACGTTTATTTTATCGACAGGAGTGCTGATGTGCGTGCCAAAGGTATGAGCAATAAGAACCTCTTCAACCTTTCCTATCACTTCAAAAGATTCAATACTGTTTAACTTTTGCATATGTTTTAATTTTATTTCACCATACCTCCTCGCCTTGACTTTGTCAAATAGAGAGGGTAGAGTAGAGAAAAATTATTGTTATGGAAAAAATAATCTATTTAGTGAGTGCTCTTTTAGTTTCTTTCATTATTCATAAAATATCTTTTCGTGCTGGATTAAAAAGAGGATTGAGGTCAAATGCATCAACAATACCTGTTGCTAAGATTCACTGTATGTTTAAGCCAAAAAAGTTTTGGAAAGTAATTAAGGTAAATCAATCCCTAGGTACAAAAACATATGAAATAGTACCAGCAGGAGAAGGGTTTACTTGCCTCAAACCTCTCATTGTTGATCATGCACACGTCAGTCAGCATAACTATAGTGATGAACCTATAGAAGAAGGTGCTACTTATTCAATAGTCTTAAAAAGAGACAGGAAGTATTTTCTTGATGGTCATGAAAAAGATTACGGCATACACCTTTTATTTAAAAGAGCTTAACAAAAACCCTGAACAAAAATGTTCAGGGTTTTTTATGTAGCTGTTGATAACTCCCTCTAATATTCAAGGTAGTATTATTAAGCATAATCAGGTTTGAACTTCTAAAAGAGATTAAAACCAAATGTTATAAATAATTTTTAAACAATTGCTCCCCCAGTTAGATTCGAACATTCCCCATTATGCTACAATCCCTCCTATGCAAGTTACCATCCCGACGCCTGATCAGCTCAAAACACTTCTCCTTGAGCATCGTGGCATTCCACTCGAAACGGCACAAGAATTCCTCGTTCCCAACTATGATCTCGCTGATCCATTTCTGTTTGCTGATATGGACAAGGCGGTTGAGCGTATTCGGACTGCGGTAACTGGTGGGGAACATATTGGTATTTATGCGGACTATGACTGCGATGGTATTCCTGCAGCGGTGATACTCGTCGATCTATTTAAGAAAATCGGTGTGGCAGAACGGATGCATGTCTATATTCCTGATCGTCATGACGAAGGGTACGGGCTCAATAGCAAAGGTATTGAGGAGCTCCAGGCAGCAGGGGTGACAGTGATGATCACGGTGGATGTTGGTATCACTGCAGTGGTAGAGGTCGCTGATGCGCAGTCTCGTGGTATCGATGTTATCCTCACTGACCACCATGCGCCGCTTGCGATACTTCCTGACAGCTACGCGCTCGTGCATCCGTGCAATGGCACCTATCCCAATACAGAGCCATGCGGTGCCGGTATGGCATTTCATCTCGCGCGTGCATATCTTTTGAAATATGGAAAAGATCATGATGTTGCGCCGGGTTGGGAAAAATGGCTGCTTGATATGGCGGGGTTTGCGACGCTCTCTGATATGGTGCCACTCGTCGGGGAGAATCGTGTGCTTGCCGGGTATGGTATGGCAGTGATGAAGAAGACTCGCCGACCGGGACTCCTCGCACTCTTTCAGAAAAATAATCTCAATCTCGCATATCTGACCGAGACTGATCTGACATTTACAGTTGCTCCACGCCTCAATGCTGCATCTCGCATGGATACACCAATGCTCGCATTTGAATTGCTCTCAACTGATGATGTCGCACGCGCTACTGCGATCGTGAATCGCCTCGAAGAGATCAATGCAGAGCGTAAGACGCTTGTAGCGCGTATTGTGAAGGCGGCTCACGCGTCACTCGAACACCGCGAGCTTCCCGCTGTTGTCGTTGTTGGCAATCCCGAATGGCGCCCCGCAGTGCTCGGACTCGTTGCCAATAAACTCCAGGAAACATACAACCGGAGCTTCTTTGTCTGGGGTGAAGCAGGGGATGGGACACTCAAAGGTTCATGTCGCATGCTCGATGAACATCATGCAGCGCATTTGCTTCAAGCATTACCCAAAGGAATACTGTTGCACTTTGGTGGGCATCAGGCAGCGGGAGGGTTTTGTGTCAGTCGAGATCAGGTACATTTTTTTGAACAAGCATTGAACGATGCGATTGAAAAAGTCGGCCACATTGCCGAAGAGAAAAATATTCATGACGCACTGAGTTTGCCATTTGCAGCAACGACGACGCGCCACCTTGGTATTGTCAGGCAGTTCGCACCATTTGGTGTCGGCAATCCGGAACCACTTTTTTTATTCGAAGACGTAACTATTGTGAGTGTGAAAATGTTTGGGAAAGCAAAAGAGCACATTGAATGTGTGGTGCGAGATATAACTGGTACTGCGACAGCGTTTACCTTTTTTGCACATGAAAAAACAATAGAGCAACTTGCTCCTGGCGCAGCCGTTTCATTTATTGGGACATTGGAAGCTGGATGGAGAGGGGGAGTGCGAGTACGTATAAAGGAGGTTGTGTAATAAAATACTTTTTATTTCTCCTCTAACAATTTCAAAATCTTATTAAGTTTATTTTCTTCGATATCATCGAGGCGGCGCATGAGTCCTTCGATTTCTTCTTTTGCGGCGAGGTTGGTATCAAAGTCTTGTTGTGCTTGGTAGTGGTCGCGATCACTCTGACGTTTTTCACTGATAAGAATGAAGGTAGAAAGGAAGATTGCTTCAAGGGAGACAATCATCGTGAGAAGTCCATAGGGAAATGGTTCAACTTTAAATATAATCCACACAAAGAACCATACTGCGTGAATAATGAGAAACATCCATGAGCCTGCTGCTTGGGAGACAGCATCAGCAATGCGCTGGCCTCGTGTACGACTTTCTTGATGGTGTTTGTGCCAGTTGGTGACGGCGCGAGATTTTGTTTGCTCCATATCCTTAAGTATACCGTGCATTTGCTATACTGCACGCATGAAAAAACTGACGATCTATACTGATGGTGCATCGCGTGGCAATCCAGGACCTGGGGGCTGGGCCGCAATACTGATGACTGACAAAGAGGTTATTGAACTTGCTGGCGCAAAAGACCCTGCAACAAACAATCAGATGGAGCTCGAAGGGGTAATCCAGGGACTCACCTATGCGGCAAAACATTTTGACGGCTATAGTATTGCACTCCATGCAGACTCGATGTATGTCATCAATGGTATTGAGAAATGGCTCGACGGCTGGGTACGAAAGGGTTGGATCACAATGGCAAAGAAGCCGGTTGAGAACAAGGCGCAATGGATCAAGCTTCTCGCATTGCGTGATCATTTCGGTGAGCAGCTTACGCTCGTGAAAGTCGCTGGTCACAGTGGACATCAGTTCAATGATCGATGTGACGAGCTTGCAGTTGCCGCAGCGCTCAAGAATAATCCGAAACTTTTTAAAGGGTCTTTTATGGAATATGAGCAACAACTCATCGATACCCCACCAAAATCTCCGGTGAAAAAATCTTCATCATCAAGTTCTACAGACAAGGGCCCAGCGTATTCGTATATCTCAATGGTAGGTGGCAAGGTGTATACAGACAAGACATGGGCAGCGTGTGAGAAACGAGTGAAAGGGACAAAAGGCGCGAAGTATAAAAAAGTATTTTCAAAAGGAGAAGAGACAGGTTTGATCCAGGATTATACACTGACCACCCTTCTCGGCTAATTTCTTTACAAAATATTTATCTCATATTCGTACACTGTATGGATGATTGAATTGGTTGCGATCGCTATCACGCTCGGTGCAGTGCTCTATCACTCATGTGGTTTTGGTATTGCCGAGATTGGTATTGTAGGGGGAGCACTAACGGTGCTCACGTTTATGATTATCCGATCGCGACGTGGGGTGTTGCTCGGACTGTTGCTTGCAGGTGCATGCATGCTTGGTGGTATTGCAGTATGGAATGCTGATGCACCAGTGCCGACTGAGCTGTATGGCAAGCGTGCATTTGAGGCAAAGGTCATCAGTGTGAATCGACAACTGGAGAAAACCAGTATTATCGTCAAAGACAAAGAATTTGGTGAACGTATACAGGTTGGTACGACTGAGAAAGGATTGTTGCCGGGCGATAGTATTACGGTGCGTGCAGATGTTGAGCCACCGGAGGACTTTGTGACTCAGACGGGGCGATTGTTTGGCTATACGGATTATTTGAAAAGCAAAGGAATTTCAGGGCTTGCGAAGAATGCAATTGTCGTTGTGGTCAAAGATGGAGGATTTAGTCTTGCGCGTATTGCGACTATTATTAGATTCAAGATTGCAGACATTTTTGCTGACCGTATTGTATTTCCATTTGATGGTGTACTTGCAGGAATGATTGTCGGATACCAAGGAGGTATTCCATCGTCGATACAGGATTTGTTTAAAAATACCGGTGTGCTCCATGTGCTCGTACTCTCTGGCTACAACATCACCATGCTTGCAGGATTCCTCGCAATCCTGCTCAAAGGCTTACCAATGAAAGTTCGTATCGGTATCACAATCACACTCATCGTGCTCCTCGTACTGATCAGTGGGAGTGGGGTGGCAAGTGTACGTGCGGGTATCATGGGATCGATTGCACTCGTTGGTAGTTTAAGTCTGAGGACATATCAGCCGATGCGGGCACTTGTATTGTCGTATCTTTTATTCTTTTTTATTTCACCGGGGACAATATTTGCCGATCCGGGCTTCCATCTGTCATTTCTTGCGACGATGTTTATGATACTCGTACTTCCAAAAGTCGAGCTGTTGTTCCGATTCATTCCAAAAACCAATCATATTGATCTTCGCGAGCTCATCATGCTCGCACTCTCAGCTCCGATATTTATGTTGCCGTATACGATGTATTTCTCTGGCAATTTCCCCTTGGCGTCTCCTGTCGCAAATATCGTCATGGCAGTGGTGACACCCGTATTGAGCATTGTTGGCATCCTCCTTATCGCACTATGCTGGCTTGGGCCAGTGGCTGCATTTATCGGTACTACTATTTCCTGGATCGGTGTACTCATTTTGCGATCACTTGAATGGTCTTCCCACATGCCCATGTGGAATACACCGTTTCTTGCGAGTGGTTGGACGGTACTGTTTTATGCAGCACTTGTGTTTCTATTATTTAAAAAAGAAATTATTTTGTACCTAGTGCAGCTGCGAAGTTCGTTTCAGCGACAGACCAGTTGAGGCTCGCAAAGAAGTCCTCGATGTATTGCTTCTTGCCACTTGGCTGATAGTCAGCAACATATGAGTGCTCCCACATGTCCAGTGCAATGATGAGTGTGCAGTCAGCGAGCTGTCCAATGTGCTGCTCATCAACCCATGCTGGCAGAAGCATGTCGGTCTTCTTGTCATAATAGAGCATTGCCCAGCCGATACCGCGTGTCATGGCAGCCATTTTCATGCGAGTGATGAAGTTCTCGATACTGTCCCATTGCTTAATGATTCTCTGATAGAGTGTTGATTCTGAGTTTGGAGCAACAGCACCACCTTCGAGGAGTTTGAAATACACCTCATGGTTTCTGATGCCACACCATTCAAATGAAAATCGTCGCTGTAATTCACCGAGTTCGTATGCGTATTTCTCAGCATCTTTTGAAAGTTCGACGCCGTGCTCCATGATCAGGTTGGCATTCTTTACATAACCAGCATAGAGCTTTTTGTGTTCGTCGTGGGTTTGAGTTGTGATGCGCCCGAAAGGGTCGGGGGAAAGTGATTGTTCGGTAAACATAGGATTTAAAAATATTTTATTACTAATAGGTATACTACAGTATACATGAATTACCGCAGTCGAACGCTCCTCTTTATGACACTTACTATCGCCGTACTTGGTGTATATGCGTATACAATGCAACCTGCAAAGGCTGATGGAAAAGCACATATGTATATGCTCGATGTGGGACAGGGTGATAGCATCCTCATTGTTGGAGCAAATGGCAAGAAAATACTCATTGATGGAGGGAAGGATGCGAGTGTACTGACTGAACTTTCAAAGGTCATGCCGGCGGGGGATCGGAATATTGATGTCATGCTTGCAACGCATCCTGACGCCGATCATATAGGGGGACTTCCTATTGTATTGGCGCGATACGATGTCGGACTCTTTCTCACCTCTGGTGTAAAAGGAGAGAGTGATATGTACAAGACTCTCATGAAAACATTGGCTGATAAAAAAATTCCTTCATATTTTGTACGACGAGGCATGACGGTGCATCTCGATGAAAATCCAATACTTCCGAGTAGTTTTGCTATACTCTTTCCTGATCGCGATACGACGAATTGGGAGACCAATACCGCATCAGTGGTCGGACGGCTCGATATAGGAAAAGTGAGCGCACTCCTCAACGGTGACTCGCCGTCCTCCATCGAACACTATATGATCCAAAAGCATCCACAGGAGCTCGATGTTGATTTGCTCAAGCTTGGTCATCACGGATCAAAGACATCAAGTAGTGAGGAATATCTCCGTGCGACATCTCCCGACCTTGCACTCATTTCAGCAGGTTTTCATAACTCATACGGTCACCCCGCAAAGGAAGTCGTCGCACTGCTCAAGAAGCTCAAGATCCCGTCAGTCAGTACGATTGATAACGGGGCTGTTACGTTTACGACTGATGGTACGAAGTGGATGGAGAAAGATGAAAAATAAAATAAACAAAAAATCCTCCCGACACTGGAGGATTTTTTATATATCGGCGTTGTCCGTTACTTACATTGAGCTCTTCGCTCCGTGAGCACAGCACTTGCATCGTGAACCGAAGAGTTTCATGATCCCGATGAGGATGATGAATGACGGCCAGAGGATGTTCGCAAGCATTGGTGAAATGACACCGAAGTTTGCGAGGAGGAATGTTGCTCCGAAGAGGATGATGAAGACAGATACTGTCTTGTGGCATCCGCATTTGCAAACAGGTCCGATTGTTGTTGTTTCCATCAAAATAAATTATTGCTGATAATGTGTAAAGTATAGCATTAAAAAAAGCTGATGGCGTATTATGTGCTACCAGCTTTATTCGATACGGATCATTCCTGCACCGTTTTGTTCTTCAAATTCCTTGCGTTGTTTTGCTTGGCTGTCTCTCGGGAGATTGTTGATGACATTTTCCTGTTTGATCAATTTTTTCATATACGATATTTGTCCGTACACAGCCCATGCCATCGTTTTTTCACCTTGTCTTCTATATGCTTCAAGGTTGAGATTTTTTTCTTCCGCATAACTTTTAGGGTCAAAGTCACTTCCCTCAAGTTCTTTGTATAGGCGACAAAGATATCCAAAGCTGTATGTCTTTTCGATAGTTTCTCTTGCAGGAGATTCTGATGATCCAACTACGATTGAAATACAAACCAATATCCTCCGTCTATTTTTTGGAAGGGTACGACGTTGAAAAAGAAAAAATAAAATATTGCAAAGATTTTTTGAACAATCCATGTGTCCGTCTCTGTCGAGAATCGGGCCGTACTCGGTTGAGTCGATTGGGGGACTTTCTTTTGGTTTCACTCAGATGATTTTTCATCACTCTATCCTTTTCCTAGGAAAAAGCAAGAAAACAAAAAGCCTCCCATCGGGAGGCTTCTCATTTTGAGATTATTTCAAAACACCAGCTTTCTTGAGTGTTGCGTATGCACCATTCTTTGCGATGGTCTTGAGACCACGAGTAGAAACGGTGAGAGTAACGGTCTTGTTGAGTTCTGGTACAAAAATACGCTTCTTTTGGAGGTTCGCATACTTGCGGACGCTGCCAGTCGGGGTAAAGACGGTCGCACGAGTACGGTTGGCATAGTTGCCGCCGACTTGTGAGCTCTTATTGGTGATTGCACATGCTTTTGCCATAGTGGAAGGCATGGTACCATAGGGGATACTCGTATGCAAGGCCCGATTTCCATCTTTTATTTCCTTATCCTTATCTTCTCAATCATCGTGCATGAGGTTGCCCATGGCATCGCTGCTGAGCGAGAAGGGGACTCAACTGCCCGCATGTTGGGCCGTATTACACTCAACCCACTGAAACACCTCGACTGGCTTGGTTCGGTGATTTTACCTGCCATCCTTATATTGTCAGGGACAGGTATTGTTGTTGGTTGGGCAAAGCCAGTGCCATATAACCCTGACAATCTCAAGAATGGAAATCGTAGTGTGGCAAAGGTCGCCATTGCTGGCATCATCGTCAATCTGGGTATTGCCCTCGTATTTGGACTCTTTGTTCGCGCAATGATTCTATCCGGAACCATATCCCCAGGAGTTATCGAGATTACGAGCATTATTGTGCTCGTTAATATCGTCCTTGCACTATTCAATGCAATTCCTCTTGCCCCGCTTGATGGATTCAGATTTCTCTCAGCAGTATTGCCGGTTCGAGCTCAATCCTTCATGCGCATTGTCGAACAGTATAGCCTGCCGCTTCTCCTTGTATTTGTCTTATTCGGCTGGAAATTCGTCGCTCCATTGGCGTACACCCTCTATTCTGTACTGACCGGTATCCATGTATAGATAATCAATAGTGGCAGGCTTGCGTTTCATACGTCCGTGTAGTAGTATAGCTTCCACATGGCAACTATAAACCAGCTTATAAAGAAACCCCGCAAGACAGTGCTCCGCAAAACAAAGACTGTTGCGCTTTCTCGTGGGTTCAATGCGATCCACAACAAGCCTATCTTCTACCCGTCTCCATTCAAGCGTGGTGTGTGTACAAAGGTTTCAACAACTACTCCAAAAAAGCCAAACTCAGCGATCCGAAAGATTGCCCGTGTACGTCTCACCAACGGTCAGACTGTGACTGCGTATATTCCCGGTGAAGGTC
>CAYUDJ010000022.1:0-9058 GCA_964443635.1 uncultured Candidatus Saccharibacteria bacterium
TGTTCACCGATCTTTTGCATTTCAGTTGAGAGGGCGATGTTTGCTGCTTCGATTGCTGCCTTGTCAGTTCCCTCTTTTACTTTCTTTGCTTCATCGATCTTTGCTTGAACACCTGCCTTGATATCATCAGTGATATTTACACCGTGTTCCTGGAGGGCTTTCTCAGCTGAGAAGATCATCATTTCAGCAGTATTCTTGGTATCGACGAGTTCCTTTTTCTTCGCATCTTCATCAGCATGAATCTCCGCATCCTTCTTCATTTTTTCAATGTCGTCTGGAGTGAGTCCTGATGAGGCTTCGATACGGATAGACTGTTCTTTTCCAGTCGCCTTGTCCTTTGCCTTTACTGAGAGAATACCGTTCGCGTCCACATCAAAGGTGACTTCTACCTGAGGCATACCGCGTGGTGCTGGAGCGATACCATCGAGGACAAATCGTCCGATAGACTTGTTGTCAGCTGCCATTGGTCGCTCACCTTGGGTGATGTGAATCTCTACTGACGGCTGGTTATCAACGGCTGTTGAGAACACCTGACTCTTTGATGAAGGGATAGTCGTATTACGTTCAACAAGTTTCGTTGCAACACCGCCAAGCGTTTCAATACCGAGTGAAAGCGGGATCACATCGAGCAAGAGTACGTCTTTGACATCACCCTGGAGCACACCGGCCTGAACTGCAGCACCAAGTGCGACAACTTCATCTGGGTTGATCGTAAGGTTTGGTTCCTTACCAAAGAGTTTCTTCACTTCTTCGACGATCTTTGGCATGCGAGTCTGACCTCCGACGAGGATGACTTCGTTGATGTCACCAACCTTGAATCCTGATGCTTCGAGTGCACGCTTGGTGATCTCGATAGAACGGTTTACGTATTCGCTTGCGAGCTCTTCGAGCTGTGCGCGAGAGATCTTGAGGAGCAAGTGCTGTGGCCCTGCGTCAGTTGAAGTGATGAATGGAATATTGATCTCAGTTTCCATTGTTGTAGAAAGTTCAATCTTTGCCTTTTCAGCTGCTTCATCGAGTCGCTGGAGTGCGAGCGGATCACCGAGCACATCTACTCCTGACTGCTTTTTGAATTCTGATGCAATCCAGTTCATGATTTTCAAGTCGATATCACGACCTCCCATGAGTGAGTCACCATCCGTACTTTTTACTTCGATCACATCATTTGATACTTCGAGGATAGATACATCGAATGTTCCACCTCCGAAGTCGTACACTGCAATCTTTTCTTCACCCTTTTTATTGAGTCCATATGCGAGCGCTGCAGCAGTCGGTTCGTTGATGATACGCTTTACGTCCAGTCCTGCGATTGCTCCAGCGTCTTTGGTAGCCTTGCGCTGTGCGTCATTAAAATATGCAGGAACGGTAATGATCGCTTCGGTTACCTTTTCACCAAGCTTTGCTTCCACATCTGCCTTGATCTTCTGAAGGATCATTGCTGATACTTCTTCGGGACGATAGGTCTTGTCAGCGAGTTCTACCTGCGCACCGCCGTCTGCGCCTTTCGTTACCTTGAATGGAGATGTCTTGATGACGTTTTCCATGCCGTGGTCATCGTACTGGTGACCCATAAATCGCTTGATACCGTAGATGGTATTGTGCGGGTTGGTTACTGCCTGACGCTTTGCGAGAAGTCCGACAAGTCGATCGCCATTTTTACCCATCGCAACGATAGATGGCGTGGTGCGTGCACCTTCGATATTTTCAATGATTTTTGGCTGACCACCTTCGATGATGGCGACAGCTGAGTTTGTAGTTCCAAGGTCAATTCCAATGATTTTTGCCATAGATTTTGTAGTATTACCTAATAATGACTGGTATTTCGCGACCGCAAAATACTTGTACAAATAGGAGTATAGTGATAGTCTAAAAGCATGTCAAGTAAACCTGAGTTTTCGAAGAAAATATTGAAGCTTTTGGCGGAAAAACCGGCTATTTCTGTCTCAGATCTCACCGAAACGATGGGTCCTCAGAGCGCCAAAACTGCCATTACACGGTCTTTGAAGGGACTCCATGAAGCAGGACTCATTGAGCATGTCTCATCTGGCCACAGCGACTACGCGCGGCTGACCAAGGATGGAAAGAAAAAGGCTCACAGCATCAAACTCGATCATGAGAACACACTCGTAAATCCAAACTGGGACGGCAAATGGCGCATCATCATGCTCGACCTCCCCGAGAGTCGCAAGACTGATCGCGAGAGCCTCCGCTACCTCCTGAAAAAAGCAGGATTTGTGTGTTTGAAAAATGCAGTATGGATTTCCCCCTTTCCATTCGAGCATCTCTTCATGAACATAAAAAAAGACCTCGGTCTGACGACAGAGATCATGATTTTTGTCACTGATAATATAGATAGTGCTACTGAGGCTGCATTTCTGCAACTGATGCGTCAGGAATAGCATCTGCTTTTGCAACGAGCTTCTTGTAGAGTACAGCGCGAGCGATATTGGTCAATGGGCCAGTGTAGAGCGTCCCAACAATAAGACAAATAAATCCAAGTAGGTTGATGAGAGCGCAGACAGTAAGAAATCCAAGAACCTTCCATCGGTACCCTTTTGTAATACGTTTACTTTCTTTGAGAGCTGCCATTGGAGAAAGCTTTTTATCAACTGCGATGAGCTTTACAAAAGACAAACGAACAGCAAATACGATTCCGGGGACGATGAGAAGAATAAACCCACCAAATATCGAAAGTGCAACAAGGAGTACTGCAATACAGAAATAGAAGAATGTCTTGAAGGTGTAGCGATCAAAGAGATCTCCAAAATGGAATACTCGCCCTTCGGCATATCCAAGTGCCAAGTCACTCAACATAAAAGCAGTAACAAGACTTGCAATACCAGCGAGCTTGCCCAGGGCAATGTATAAGACAATAGGAATCAATAGCGAAATAATCGCATACTGTCCGATAATCTTCCAACGCATCGGCTTCATGTGCGCCTTTGCTTCTTTTAATACTTCACCAATTGAAAATGTTTCAGTCATAATGCTTGATATGATACTAGATTTATTTCGCCTTGTACACAGCAACTCGTGCAGCGCGTAATGTATTCTCACCAAGTTTATATCCCTGTTGGAGCACTGAAGCAATGGTATGATCAAGTTTCGTATCATCCGTTTCTGTCTCAGATACTGCCTCGTGAAGTGTCGGATCAAATATATCCCCCACTGCACCAAAAGGCTCGAGGTTGTGATCCTTTAATGTCGACATAAGTTGTTGGTAGATATACTCCACACCCATGCGCCAGTTGGCATCCACTTTCTCCCAGGCTTCTTTGTTGGACATTGCCATCGAGAAACTATCCATCGCAGGCAAGAGCTCTGTTATGAAGTTTTCTTCCACCATGCTTCGCACGCGCTTCTTGTCCTCATCAGTTTGCTTCTGGAGGTTTGCATAGTCAGCACGTGATCGCTGCCAACCGTCGAGGTACTCAGCCTTTTCCTTTTGGAGTTCCTTTATTTTTTCCTTCAGTTCTTTGACCTTCTGGGTGCTCGAAAGTTCTGCACCGTCTTCGTCAGTGGTCTCAATTTCCGGATCAAATACAATGTCATTTTCTTCTTCCATAATGCCCTCATTATAGCGATTTTTGGTAATAAAAAAAGTACTCCGTTGGGAGTACTTTTTTCGTATTAACGCTTTGACCACTGTGGGGCTTTTCGAGCCTTCTTGAGACCGAACTTGCGTCGTTCCTTTGAACGTGGATCACGCTTGAGGAATCCTTCACTCTTGAGTGTAGTCTTATTTTCCTCATCTTCTTTCACGAGTCCGCGAGAGATACCGTGACGAACTGCCTCAGCCTGAGAGTGGATACCACCACCGACAACCTTTACGGTCACTGCAAAGGTGTGCTTGCCTTCGAGGGTAGCAAATGCGTCACCGACGATCTTCTGGAGTTCTTCAGTTACAAAGTATGTTGCGAGATCCTTGCCGTTAATCTCATAGCTTACCTTTGTTGCTGGGTGCAATCGTACGCGAGCAGTAGAGGTCTTGCGTCGGCCGATTGTTTCGATGTATTTCTTTTTGTCTGTAATGGTTGCCATATGTAAAATTCTTATTCAGTTACGGTTAACGCTTTCAACATGCCTGCTTTCAGTTTGTTGTCAGGGAGCATACCCTTGACTGCGCGGATGAAGATCTCGCCATAGCCTTTCTTTTCAGTCATATGCGCCATGCTTGTCTGTTTGAGACCTCCTGGGTATCCAGAGAAGCTGTTGTAGGTCTTTTCCTGCATCTTGCGAGGATCGATCTTGAGCTTTGATACGTTTGTTACAGTTACAGTGTTGCCTGACAATGCATTGTTAACAAATGATGGATCATTCTTGCCCTGGATGATAGCAGCGACTTCTGATGCGAGTCGTCCGAGAGTCTTATTGGTAGCGTCGATAGTGTAGTTTTTCATAAAAAGGTTATGCGACAAATTCAATAACAGCCATTGGACTTGCGTCGCTCTTGCGTGCGGTCAGTTTAGTAATGCGAGTGTATCCACCTGGACGTTCGGTGTAGCGAGGGGCGATATCGTCAATAAGGCGGCTTACAACCACTTCATTGTTGTAGAGACCAGCAAGGAGGTTGCGGCGCTGTGCGAGCGTTGCATTCTTTGCTTTGGTCACCATCTTTTCAACAGAAGGGCGGAGCTCCTTTGCCTTTGCTTCGGTCGTCAAAATACGTCCGTGAAGGATCAATGATGCTGCAAGACCTTTGAGCAAAGCTTGACGCTGGTTCTTGTCTCGGCCGAATATTCTGTTTGCATTATGGTGACGCATGGTTCTATGTTATATCCTATTATTCCTTCAAAGACAAGCCGAATACTGCGAGCGCATCCTTGATCTCAGTGATACCCTTGTCTCCGATACCGTCGATCTCGAGCAAGTCATCAACGTGCTTGCGTGCAATGCCGCCAACAGTACGAATATTTGCCATTGAGAGTGCGTTGAGTGTGCGAGTTGAGAGGCCGATTGTGTCGATGCGGTTCTTGAGGACATCAGTGACATCAACTGACTCTTCAGAAGAAACTTCAGGAGATGCTGATTCTTCAAGAGATGCAGCTGGCATGTGTGGAGCAGAAGTTGCAACACGTGCCTGTACTTCGTCGATAATGTCCTGGCTCTGTACAGAGATTACTGCAGCGAGCTGTTCAATCATAGTGCGGACTGACTGTTCAAGTGCCTCACGTGGAGATACTGAACCATCGGTTTCAATGTTGAGGCGAAGACGGTTGAAGTTGGTCTTGTCGCCAACACGCATCTCTTCAACGTCATAACTCACACGGCGGATTGGAGAAAAGATTGCATCAAGGAAGATAGTCCCAATGTCAGCCTTCTGTTTGTGATGTGCATCGCGCGGAACAAACCCAACACCACGCTCAACTGTGAGTTCAATGTTAAGTGCAGTCTTTGAGGTGATTTCACAAATATACTGCTCAGGATTTGAAACAGTAGCGATACCTTTTGCAGAGATATCAGCTGCGGTAACAATCTTTGGGCCCTTTACTGAAAGTGTAACCTTTTGTGGCTCGTCAGAGGTCATCTGAAAACGAACGTTTTTGAGCTGAAGAAGGATAGTAATCACGTCTTCTTTTACACCATCAATGGTAGCAAATTCGTGGCTTACACCATCGATTTTTACTGCGGTGATTGCTGCGCCTGGGAGAGAAGAAAGGATGATTCGACGAAGTGAGTTACCGAGAGTATACCCGTACCCAGGAACCAACCCTTCGATTTCAAATATGCCCTTGTTCCCTTCCTCAACAACTGCTTTAGGTTTTGACGGAAGAAGTATTGCGTGTTCGTTCATATGAAAATAAATACTACCATTAATTTGTAATTTGCGCCACCGTGTGTTCTATTATCGGCTATAGAACTCAAGTACCGTGTCGAACTGCAAGAACTGCTCATCATTTTTCGGCTTGGCCGAAATCTCAGCTGACAGGGTGTCAGGAGTGAGTTTGAGCCATGCGGGCCATGATGAAGTCTTTGCTTTTGTTGCGAATTCTGTAAACATTGCACTTCCCTTACTACCTTCGCGAACAGCGATCTTGTCGCCAATTCGTACTTCAAGGGACGGAATGGTCGCCTTGGTACCGTTGACTGTAAAGTGACCATGAGAAACCATCTGACGAGCAAAACGGCGAGAGTTTGCAAAACCGAGACGGTATACAACGTTGTCGAGACGTGTTTCGAGAAGCTCAAATAGCTTGTCAGTAACGATAACACCTTTTGTAGCGTTCGCCTTTTCAACGTAGTTACCCATCTGCTTTTCAGAAAGACCGTATGAGAAACGAACTTTCTGCTTTTCGATGAGCTGACGGCCGTAGTCAGAAAGCTGCTTTGGGCGCTTGGTGCTGCTCTTGGTCTTCTTCATCTCTGACTGGGTGTATTTCTGAGTCTGACACTTTTCGTAGACTCCTACTCCCAATCGACGACACATTTTGTACTTTGCTTTTGATTCCATGATATTAAATGATTATACTCGCTACTACACTCTTCGGGGCTTCTTTGCCTTTGGACCGTTGTGTGGCACCGGAGTGCGATCCTTGATTGACAAAAGGTCGATACCAGGAGCAATGAACGCTCGGATCAATGGTTCTCGTCCTGAACCTACACCTTTGACTACCACATGAACCTCTTTGATCCCTGCAGTAACCGCCTTTTCAGCGAGGACTTCTCCAACTTTTGAAGCAGCAAACGGAGTACCCTTCTTTGCACCTTTGAAGCCGAGAGATCCTGATGAAGACCAGAAAAGGACGTTACCTTTTGGATCACTGACTACTGCCTTGGTATTGTTAAATGTTGCTTCGATAGAAAGCATTGCTGTAGTGAGCTTTTTCTTTGCTGCACGCCCAACTGCACGTCCGCGCTTGTCAGCGTCAACGAGTTGTCCTTCTTGTGTTGTGATTCGTTTCTTTCCCATGATATTACTTATGTTTTACTCTCCTTACGGCGACCACTTGCCATTGTATTTCGAACGTTTCCGCGAACAGTACGTGAGTTGGTCTTTGTACGCTGTCCATTTACGGGAAGTCGCTTGGTGTGACGGTTGCCACGATAGCACTTGATATCCTTGAGACGCTTGATGTTGCTTGCAACTTCACGCTTGAGGTTACCTTCGATTGTACGATCTTCGATGGTTTTGCGGATAGAGTTTTCCTGATCGATAGTGAGATCAGCTGGTTTTGCATTACCTTCTACACCGTTTGCGGTGAGGATCTTTATAGCGGTAGCGCTGCCGATACCATAGAGGGTGGTCAACCCGATATCAAGACGCTTTTCATTTGGAATGGTTATACCTAGGATACGCATATAAATACTATTGTTTCTGTTTATGTTTTGGGTTATCGCAGATAACGAGCAAGTGTCGATTGCGCTTTACAATCTTGCACTTTGCACACATCTTTTTGACTGTTGACTTAATTTTCATTGCGGGGGGGATTATATACTATTTAAATCCTTCTGACAATACGTCCCTTGCCGCCGTATGGATCCATGACCACTTCGACCGTATCACCTACCAAAACCTTGATGCGGTGAAGACGCATTTTACCTGCCAAGTAGGCGACTTTTGGGGATTCGTGCCCCTCAATCGTTACTCTAAACATTGCATTTGGTAGTGCTTCTGCGATCGTGCCTCGTACTGCTTCTTGTGGTGATGCCATGTGTTGGAAGCTCATCATACTATACCTTACAAAAGCGGTCAACTATTACTGAATAATTACCTTCAACCGTGACTCTTTGGTTGGGAAAAACGGCGCCCAAAATGGGTACAGCGTGTATTTTGCAGTATCAATTTCTGGTATTGCGGATAGTGATGTACTGAACATCTTTTTTCGGATACCGATTAGCTTCTCTCCGACGCTATCGGCTGAAACATTAGTAATGATAGTGCCATCCCCGGAGATACTAACCTTTATTGTTTCAGGAACTGACTTTGGATCCACAGGCAATGCCGTGACTGGAGTTACTTCAATACCGCCGAGATCTGGAATACTGACATCTTCGTATACCTGATCCCGCAACGCCTTAGCCGCAACAGCTTCTTCGAGAAGGTCACGAGAAATCAGATAGGACACCATCGTACCGCTGATTGTTGCCGGGAATTTTATAGCACTCCCTTTGAGTTTCAGTGCATCGGTATTGATGGTTACGACCTGTAATTCAGGAAAGGTGATCAGATTGTCTGGAATTTGTGCACGAGTTTCGCGTTTGAGACGCTCCGTGAGCTGGGACTGCAATGTCGCCAGGATTTGTGGTTTATCAGCTTCTGAAACAATATGCGACATACCGTCTTCACCCCCTGAGATCTCGCCTGCTGATTGCGCGTACATGGTACTGGACCATCCAGCGACACTAAAGCTCGTACCTGTAGTATTTGAAGATGGTCCAACATCCAGCGCCACGATAGCGGCAGGGGCACTGGTACCAGGAGCTTTGATTTTTCCTTTAAGGGTATACCCCGGTACGGTGATTTTAGCTTTGAGCTGGTACTTTTTGCCGTTTTTTCCGGTCAATGTCGTGTTTGCCTTGATAGTTTGAGCGCTTTTGCTGTATTCATTGAAGAAAATGACATTTCCAGTCGCCTTGCTTGTGCTCGTTGAAAGATCGGAGCCATAGACTTCACGACTCACTTCCGCACTGACTGCCATCACTTGAAATGAAAGGTTTGTATTGGTCGCTTCTTTTTCATGAACAAGCTGTAGCTCAGTGTTTTGCAGTGAAAATGGAATGCGACGTTCAGTGACCGTTACCTTTGCATAGACTAGCTTCATACCGACGACATACAACACCACCAGTACACTGATGCACAGCGCGATGACCCCTACTTTTTTCCACGAAACTTTTTGTGGAGGAGTATAGATTGGTGGAAGTTCTCTTGGGATATCCTGCAATGGCGTTCCACGATCAAGATCTTCTTTTCTGATGACGTCGTAGAGTTTCATGTTCCTGTATTGTATTACAGAAGTCGCTCAACAAAAAGTGCGCCGACACATATAGGTGCATCTATCTTGATATCGTGCGGTATGTTGAGTGCAGAGTTGATGAGCACACCATTGAAAAATACTGC
>CAYUDJ010000023.1:0-5000 GCA_964443635.1 uncultured Candidatus Saccharibacteria bacterium
TGTCGGCGTAGCTCAGCTGGTTAGAGCGTAGCATTCATAACGCTAAGGTCGGTGGATCGTGCCCACCCGTCGACACCTTTTTTAATTATTTATTTTTTCTTGATGTATATAGAGCATGATACTGTCATGCCGATATACTGTTTTGTACAAAAAGATTTCTTCAAAACATGGAGCAATGCTATGTCGTATACATTAGGATTTTTGTTTGCGGATGGGACAATCACTCACACAAAACGACATACTTCATATATTGCATTTCATACGACAGATAGGGATATCTTGGTAGCTATGGCATCAAGTATGCGTGCAACACAGAAAATCTCTCGGAGAAGTGAGAGGAGCGGGCTCGTCTATCGATTGCAAATTGGAAGCAAGGATATGGTCGCGGATCTTGCGTCTCTCGGATTATCTACAAACAAAGCATCCCGAATGCGCCTACCACACGTGCCGAGAAAATACCTTTCTGATTTTGTACGGGGATATTTCGATGGTGATGGGAATATCTGGAGCGGTGTAGTTCATACTAGTCGTAGGAAAAAATCGCACACTCTTTCTGCTGCGTTTACGAGTGCTTCTCGAGAATTCCTTTCTGATTTATTGGATACTCTTCATGAGAGAGGTATTTCCGGGGGCAGTCTCTATGGCCTCAAAGAAAAGAATTGTGCTCGGTTGGGCTTTGGAAAACAGGACTCTTTGAAATTATATGAAATTATGTATAATACTGGGGCGAGGGATATGATACATCTCAAGCGAAAAAAACGCGTTTTTGAAGCTTTTATGCAAAAAATGCGGACGTAGCTCAACTGGTTAGAGCACCCGCCTGTAGACGTGCAGCTTTCCGTTCGAAAGATGGATTGAAACTCTCTGGGATATCGGTGAAGGCTAAACCCCCTTATGGGGCATGCGAATACCGAGGGAACCCGCCACTGTTGGTGGGGCGCCGTAGAGACTAGATACCGGAGTACCTACAGACCTTTATTGGTCCAAGGTAAAGATATAGTCCATGCCGTTATGAAAATAACGGAACAAGCAGCACGCGGGAGGTTGCGGGTTCAAGTCCCGTCGTTCGCGCCATATCAAAAACCGCCAAATATTTGGCGGTTTTTGATAGTTCATTGACTAATTCTTTCGATAATAGTATTTTGAATGAAATCAAAAAACTATACCGTATGTTTTACGAGAATTTTCATGACGTGCTTAAGGTTTTTATGGTAATTGGTAGCATCGCTGTCTTAGTTATCGCATGTACTAGTTTCTAAAATAACCTGTAATTAATCAACGTATACTTGCCCCGTTTAGCGGGGCATTTATCATGATTGGTTATTTGACACATTTTTATATCCATGCTACTATAGCTCGTTACTTAATTAATAAAAGAATTTCTCGGTGAATATCATTACGTGCTAGCTTTGTTCTAGATCGCTCCAAAAAATGATATTTTTTGGGATCAAACACAAATAACAACATGTATAACAACACCCCCCGTGGCGGCGCACAGCGTCGTCCATCAAGCTCGTTTTCTGGGCGTTCTCATAGCTCGTCTTCACGCCCATCATTTAATAACCGCCCTCGTCACGCACCTGCACGTCGCAGTGGTGGAGGCCGCGGCCGAAAAGACCATATTGACGTCAATATGTTCGTTAGTAAGGCATCTGCAATCGAAGAAGCGCCATATGTGTCAAAACACGCATTTGCTGACTTCAAAGTTGATGAAAGTCTCAAGAAAAATATCATCCGCAAAGGATATGTCACACCATCTCCGATTCAGGACGAGGCTATTCCGGTTGCCCTCACGGGTCGTGATGTCATTGGTATTGCCGGTACTGGTACAGGCAAGACTGCGGCATTTTTGATCCCACTGATCAACAAGCTCATCCTCGACGGCAAGCATACACAAAAGTTTATGGTGCTCGCACCGACACGCGAACTCGCGCAACAGATCGAAGTAGAATTTCGTAGCTTTATCGCAGGAATGAAACTTTGGAGTGTGGCATGTGTTGGAGGTTCTCCAATCACAATGCAGATTCGTGAACTCAATCGTGGTGTCGATGTGGTCATTGGTACACCAGGACGTATCAAGGACCTTATTGCTCGTGGCAAGATTATTCCATCAGAGTTCCAAAGCGTGGTACTTGATGAAGCAGATCGCATGCTCGACATGGGATTCATTGATGACATGCGTGAGATTTTGCGTGCAATGCCGAGCAATCGTCAGACACTCTTTTTCTCAGCGACATTCTCGACTGAGATTAAAAACCTTTGTCATGAATTCCTCAATAATCCAGAAACGATCTCAGTGAAAACTCGTGCTACTTCTGCAAATGTTGATCAAGATATCGTTCGCGCAGGGCAAGGGTCTGAAAAGATTGAAAAACTTCATGACATCCTCAACAAGCCTGAATGTTCAAAAGTACTCGTCTTCTGTGAAATGAAGCGAAGTGTTGACCGCCTCCAGGGTGAGCTCGCAAATCGCGGTTTCAAAGCGCTCGCACTCCATGGTGACATGCGCAACCGTGAACGTACTCGTGCAGTACAGGCACTTACTTCAGGCGCAGCTCATGTGGTCATTGCGACCGACGTGGCAGCTCGTGGTATTGATATCAATGACATCACTCATGTTATCAACTACGATACTCCATCAACCTATGACACCTATATCCACCGTATCGGACGAACCGGCCGTGGAAGCAAAAAGGGTGTTGCGTTGACATTTGTCTAATTGAAAAAAAGTATATTTGTGCTATGTTTAATGCACAAATATATCGCCGTTGTAGCTCAGTTGGTAGAGCACGCCCATGGTAAGGGCGAGGTCATCGGTTCAATCCCGATCAACGGCTCCATTATTGACCCTTATACTTTTTTGTAGTACAATTGAATCAAATCATAACCCTAAACTAAAAATTATGGCAGTTGTAAACCGCGGATCCCGCAACGTAGATGGGTGGGAACATTATCTTACCTCTCAGGAAACAGGTCAAAAGGTTAAAGAAAAATTAAAAGGTCGAAGAAGAGGTGACCAGCTTGACGATGAAGAAGGAGAAGATCTCCCGAATAATCATGATGAATTGGATTATTCAGAAGAAGAATGAATTTTAAAACCCAAAGGCTATACAGATGTATGGCCTTTGTTTTTTTTAGTATTTCTGGTATAGTCTAGACCTTATTCGCGCCCGGGAACGGGCCTTTATTATAAATATTATGGAAATCAGAAACATTGCAATTATCGCGCACGTTGACCACGGCAAGACAACCCTCACTGACAAGATGTTGGCATTTTGTGGTGAGATATTGGACGGTGGATCGATGGACTCAAATGCTATCGAACAGGAGCGCGGTATTACGATCTACGCAAAAAACACTGCAGTGAAGTATAAGGGCACCAAGATCAACATTGTTGACACCCCAGGACACGCCGACTTCGGTTCAGAAGTGGAGCGCGTACTCCGTTCTATCGACTCAGTGCTCCTTATTGTCGACGCACAGGAAGGTCCGATGCCACAAACTCGCTTCGTATTGAAGAAGTCATTGGAGCTTGGTCTCAAACCTATTGTTGTTATCAACAAGATTGATAAACCAGGTTCTGATACTGCTGCTACACACGATGCGGTATTTGAACTCTTTATGGAGCTCGGTGCGCATGATGAACAGCTCGACTTTACGACCGTGTATGCGATCGGTCGTGATGGTGTTGCAATGAAAAATCCTGATGATGAACGCAAGGATCTCACCCCTCTTTTTGAAACGATTTTGGAAAAAGTTCCAGTTGCGGCAAACGACACCACCAAGACATTTCGTATGCAGGCATTCAACCTTGCGTATGACAACTTCCTCGGACGACTTGCGGTCGGACGTGTGTACGAAGGTGTTGCAAAGATGAACGATATTGTATTTGTGAAGACTCATGGTGGCGCGCCTCGTCAAGCAAAGATCACCAAACTCTTTACATTCCATGGCTTCACTCGTGAAGAAGTACAAGAGGCTCAAGCAGGTGACATCGTCATGATTGCAGGTATCCCTGACATCTTCATCGGAGAGACTATCAGTACTGACAAAGATGCAGAACTCCTCCCAGCTATCACGATCGATGAACCAACGATTGTTCTTGATTTCTTGGTCAACAACTCCCCATTTGCCGGAAAGGAAGGGAAATTTGTCACCAGTCGACAGATCCGTGAGCGTCTTGAAAAAGAACTTGAGGTCAACGTCGGACTCAAGGTGGACTTCACCCCAAATCCAAACCGTATTGCTGAAGGCTTCACTGTCTACGGTCGTGGAGAAATGCACATTGCAGTACTCCTTGAAACCATGCGCCGTGAAGGATTTGAAATGCAGATCTCACAACCGCAGGTTATTATCAAGGATATTGATGGTGTGAAGAGTGAACCATTTGAAGAAGTGACGATCGACGCACCAGCTGAACACCAAGGTGTCATCATTGAGAAGTTGGGTCAGCGTGGCTTCATCATGAGCGATATGAATTTGAAAAATAATACCGTTCGTATGGTCTTCAAAGGTCCAACTCGTGGACTCCTCGGCTACCGCAACCAGTTCCTCGTCGATACAAAAGGTGAGGGGATTATGTCGAGTCGTGTCCTCGGCTTTGAGAAATATGCAGGTGAGATCACTCGCCGAAACGTTGGCTCAATGATTAGTATGGAAAGTGGCAAGGCATTGGCGTTCGCCTTGTGGGGTCTCCAGGATCGCGGTGTGCTCTATATCGGTGCACAGACTGAAGTGTATGAAGGGATGGTGATTGGAAACACCTCAAAGGGTGAAGAAATGAAGGTGAACCCTACCAAAGGAAAACAGCTCACCAACATGCGAGCAAGTGGTACTGACGAAGCGGTCAACGTTATCCCACCATGGACGATGACGATTGAACGTGGACTTGAAGTGATGGTAGATGACGAATTCCTCGAAGTTACTCCACTCTCCGTACGTCTCCGCAAGCAGTATCTCAATGAAACTGAACGCGCAAAGGCTCGTCGTCCGAAGAACCA
>CAYUDJ010000023.1:5100-8425 GCA_964443635.1 uncultured Candidatus Saccharibacteria bacterium
ATGAACGAAAAGCGACTCAAAGAATTTTGGAATAGTGAATACAAAGACCCGGGGATGTTTGCGCTCTCCGATGATGTGAGCACCGACTTGGTGAAGTTCACGCGCTGGCTGCAAAAGGAATACGGTGATGATGTCTTGCGTCCTGATGTCACGGTGCTTGATGCCGGCTGTGGGAACGGTCGCAACTTGCTCTGGATGAACGAACATTTTCGTGTGCGAGGATTTGGCTACGACATTTCTGAGGAGGCAATCAGTCAGGCACAAAAGCGCGCTGATAGTCAGCAGTGGGGAAACAAACTCACCTTTATGGTGCACTCAATTGGTGCCGACATTCCGCTTCCTGATGAAAGTGTTGATATTGTGATTGATGCGATGTCGAGTCACTTTTTAAAAAATGCAGAACGTGAACGCTATATCACGGAGCTCGCACGAGTGCTCAAGCCACAGGGTGCAATCTTTTTTAAATCATTTTATGCAGAGCGTGACAGCCATACCAAGGGACTTCTTGCAGATCATGGTGCAGGTGAAGAAAACGCATACATCCATCCCAAGCTCAAAGTCTATGAATATGTCTGGACTGATGCGGCAATCGAAGCTTCATTTGGTGAGCAGTTCATCATCATGCGCAAGGAAGCATCGCACCGCCATCATGTGAAGGGCAAGCCGAGCAAAAGACGGTCTATCACGTGCTATTTTGAGAAAAAGTAAACGTCTGCAGCTTGTGCAGACGTTGATATCTGGAGGAGATTATTGAAGTATGTAATGTTGTAAACGTTTCCATTCACTTCTACGCCCCCAGAATATTCTTTTGAGGAAACGTAGTAGTTTTTTCATGTACTGTATGTATATTATATACAGTAAATTCCTTATCGTATGCTTTGTCAATATTCTTCCAAAAGTGATGGAAATACGATAGGATAAATCGTAAGTAAATGCCGAAGTAGCTCAGCTGGTAGAGCAATGGTATCGTAAACCATAGGTCGCGAGTTCGATCCTCGCCTTCGGCTCATGGATAAAGAATTCATACAAAAAAGAATACTTGAAATCGAAACTGCTATGACTGGCGGGGATTTTTGGAATGATGTTTCGGCAGCCCAAGGGATGATCAAGGAACTGCAAGAGCTCAAAGATAGTCTTGAAGGTATGGGGAAATATGACAAAGGTAATGCAGTGGTGACGATATTTGCAGGAGCAGGTGGGGATGATGCTGAGGACTTTGTCGGCATGTTGCTTCATATGTATATGAAGTATGTCGAGCGCAAAGGATGGAGTATGTCTTTTTTGAGTGAGAATAAAAACACTGCAGGTGGTTATCGCAATGTGACATTCTCAATCGTAGGCAAAAAAGTATACGGCACAATCAAAAATGAATCCGGTGTGCACCGACTCGTGCGTATCTCACCATTCAATGCTGCTGCAAAACGTCAGACCTCATTTGCGATGGTGGAGGTCATTCCTGAATTTTCAAAAACAGATACCGATGTAGTTATTGCCGATGGCGATCTGGATATTTCATATGCACGAGCAGGCGGACCGGGTGGACAAAATGTGAACAAGCGCGAGACTGCAGTGCGTATGGTGCACAAGCCGACAGGGCTCTCAGTACATGTCACCAGTGAGCGCAGTCAGGAGCAAAATCGCGAACAAGCATACTCACTCATCCGCGCAAAGATTTATCGTCGCCAGGAAGATGAACGCAAAGCAGCCGAGAGTGGTATGTATATTTCAAAGACGACGGAGATTGAATGGGGAAGTCAGATTCGCTCGTATGTATTGCATCCGTACAAAATGGTGAAGGATCATCGCACTGCTGTGGAGACCGGAAATACCGACAAAGTACTCAATGATGGGGATATCGATGCATTTATCGAGGCAGAACAGTCGCTTTAGTTTGCTTGCGACAAAAATGGCTGTGCTATACTGTCATCTGCATGATTACATTCGTCAACGTATCCAAAGTCCATCGCAATGGCGCAGTCGCCCTTGAAAATGTGAATTTGGAAATAGAAAAAGGAGAGTTCGTCACTATTGTTGGTCCCTCTGGTGCCGGCAAGACAACACTCACCCGCATGGTGCTCAATGAAGAGGAACCAAGTGAGGGTACTGTACTGATTGATAACGTAGACCTCAATACATTTAGTGTAGGGCAGCTCACCCAGCTTCGTCGTCGTATCGGCACAGTGTTCCAGGAATTCCGACTTCTGCCGACTAAGACTGCGTATGAAAATATTGCATTTGCAATGGAAGCCGCCGGCAAGAGCGATGAGGAAATCATTTCAGATGTTCCTCATGTACTTCAGCTCGTTGATCTCCAGGATCGCATGTATCATTTTCCAAACCAGCTCTCAGGAGGGGAGAAGCAGCGTCTTGCTATCGCACGCGCCATCATCAACCAGCCAGAAATCCTCATTGCTGACGAGCCGACTGGCAACCTCGACGAAGCAAATACAAAAGAAGTCATTCATATTTTGAAAAAAATTAATGACCTTGGTACGACTGTTCTTCTCACCACACATGATCCTCAGCTCATTCATGCAGTTGGTCGTCGTATCATTTCTATGCAGAAAGGTCGGGTCGTAGGTGACGAACGCATCACAAAAGCGGTATAATATAAATACAATAAATAACATATGTTTTGGATCAGATTAAAACGAGTAATGAAAAGTGGATGGATCAATTTCCGACGAAACGGCATTGTTTCAAGTGCGGCAGTATTGGTCACCACCATCACGCTTTCGGTTGCGACTGCACTGTTTCTCTTTCGTGCGGTGCTCAACAGTACTATTACGCAGGTTCAACAAAAAGTTGATATTGCAGTCTACTTCACAATCGATGCATCCGAGGACCGTATTTTGGAACTTGAGAACACGCTTCAAAAACTTCCAGAGGTTGCGAGTGTCGACTACAACTCCGCTGATCAGCAGGTACTGATGTTCCGTGATCGTCATGCTGACGACTATCTCACACTGCAGGCACTTGATGAGCTTGGTAACAATCCATTCGGCGGATCGCTCTTGATCAAGGCAAAGGATTCAACCCAGTATGAAAGTATCGCTCAAGTACTCGAGGGTGATAGTCAGATTGCGCGAGACAATGCAGAGATTATCGAGCGTATCAACTATAGTCAGAACAAGCTCGTCATTGACCGCCTTAACAATCTCATTGCAGGTGCTCGTACCACCGGTCTCGGTATCACTATTGTTCTTGGGTTGATTTCTATCATCATTATGTTTACGACGATTCGTCTCACTATCTATATGGCACGAGAGGAGATTGGTATTATGCGACTCGTGGGTGCAAGCGGGGCATATGTTCGCGCACCGTT
>CAYUDJ010000024.1:0-2506 GCA_964443635.1 uncultured Candidatus Saccharibacteria bacterium
GCAACACTTGTCTTGTCAAAATGTAGTCATCTCATAACACACTCAGGCAATTGCGGAATGTGGGCCGTATTGTATAGAGGTAATTGCACCAATGTATACCAGTGGCTCAATAATTCATGGGATCGTTCAAAGGTAAGCAGATGTAGTATCTGGCTAAAAATAGAATGTAAGAAGCGCTTAAAAAAGATCGTGAAAGGTGCTATTGGTTGGACTGTACTATCTCTTGATAAGTAAAAGCAGTTCCTTTACTGAGGGTTCTTTCAGTATAAGGAGAGAACATGCGTATACAATGATAGCTACTACTATGGTGATAGCTACATGTGCACCTGCAGCATTCAGTGCCAGTATAGAAAGTGCCATGATTAGTCCCGCAATTACAATGATGCCGATCTTTGGCACGACACTGAACGAAATAACCTTTTTGAGTTTATGCCAGTTTATGAGCATGATCAGTCCTTGTGTTGCGGTGACTGCTATTGCCGCTCCGATTGCCCCAAATGGAGGTATGAGCAAAAGATTGAGAATAATATTTGCCAGCACACCAAGGGATGTCGCGGCAATGAATGTTCGCTGGAGATTTTTTGAAAAAATGACATTTGTCAGAATAATATTTGGGAATGAAGCCAATAGGGAAACCATGAGTATTCCGAGCGTCAGTCCGCCGGTGGTATATTCATGGCCGAATACAAATGACATGAGACTTGTGCTCAGCAAGAAACCTCCGATTGTTATAGGTATGCCGATAGCAAAGACGACCGCCAGTATCTTTTCGAGCATACTACCCATTTTCTCGTTGTCGGATTCATTTTTCGATAATATAGGAAACGCTGCCATAGCAATGAATGCAGGAATAATTGCGGTGAACTGCACGATTCTCTGAGCTGCGGAATATAGACCAACCTCTGCCGCAGATCGCAGTTGTCCGAGCATGATACTATCGATGTTAAATACGAAACTGAACAAACTGATGATGATGATTGGCCATGAGAAATGATAAATAATTCGCAAACTTTCTTTTGAAACATACCATTCGATCTTTTTAAATTCAGCTCTGATCGACCATACGATATAGATCGTTGCAATGATACTGCCCACGGCATAGGCAACCGCAAGCGACAACGGTGTTGCTTTTTTAATGATCAATATAATGCCGAGTATTGCTATCAGGGCGTTCATGAGTACTTTTGAGAATGCCTCACGCTCCATTTTGCCGAGCGAGCGGTTGATTGCCAATGCAAATTCGCGCACGGAATCTGCAAAAAAGATAAGTGACACTGCGACGATCATGTCAAACCCAAGTTTTATTTTTCCTATATGAGGACCTAGTAGGAGGGATGCGACAAACAATACAAGGAGAAGTCCTATCTTTAGAATAAATGAGGTTGCGAGATATTTATATTTATTTGCATTGTCTTTGGACATTTCGCGCGTGATAAATGTGTTGATCCCAAAGTCGCCCAAGATATAGAAAAACGAGACAAATGCTAATGCATAAGAGAATACCCCCCAGCCTTCAATACCGAGTTTCCGTGTCGCAAATACAACAATGGCGAGTTTACAGAGACGCCCACCTATTTCGCCGAGAAATAACCATATGGTGTTTTTCATAAAGGTTTGTTTGTCTGACGTGTTTTTGAAAAGGAAATTTTTTATGCGGTCCATAGTATTAGTGGGTGAAAATGATTTGGAGTGTCTTCAATACAATCCCGATATCAAGCAGTGGATTTTTGTTTTTCAAATAATAGAGATCGTACTCAAACTTTTCTCGTGAGTCGAGGACTGTTGCTGCATAGCGAAACTTGATTTGCGCCCATCCGGTAAATCCTGGTCGGATCGTGTGACGGAGATAGTAGTAGGGGATTTCTTGTTCGAGTTGTGAGACGAACTCAGGGCGCTCTGGTCGTGGGCCAATGAGGGCAAGATCACCACGAATGATATTCCACATCTGAGGGATTTCATCAATATGGGTTTTGCGTAATATTTTCCCAAATCGTGTAATACGTACATCATTTTTTTGTGCCCATACTGCACCGTTGTGTTCAGCTTCTTTTTTCATTGATCGAATCTTATAAAAGTTAAATATATGTCCGTCTTTACCAACGCGAGTCTGGCTATAGAATATTGGGGAACCGTCTTCGATATAGCGCCCAATTATTCCAAATAGTAGTAAGGGAGAAGTAATAATCAATACAACAGAAGCAAATAATATTTCCAAAAAACGGTAGATTGCATGCCGTGCAGGTGTAGTGCGGTTTGTCATAAAGTGAATCGCCTTTTCATCAGTCATGAGATCAACAGGAATCTTTGCAAACAACGTTTCATACGCTTCAGTGAGAGAGAGCGTCGTGGTGTTGAGATCTCGCGAGAGTCGAAGCAGTGCTTCTGGTTCTACGCTGTCAGCTATGATCATCTCCGCATCGGTCTGGGTGAGTGTCTGTGGCAGAGAGTCCCATTGACCAACGATAGTGCCGAAATGAGGGTGAGGTACGAGCTCGTTCGTGAGGTG
>CAYUDJ010000024.1:2606-7601 GCA_964443635.1 uncultured Candidatus Saccharibacteria bacterium
TGCAAAAATTTCTATTTGGTACCATATGCGGGCGCCTTGGGCTCCGACATCGAAACGCAGCACCGCCATGATATAAAACGACGCGACGAGCGCCGCGATATCACCGAATAGGAGTACGGCCCGCTGGTGGGAAAACATAGTCAAATTATAGGATATTTTTCCACTTTGTCCATTTCGCGCAGTATGAGGCACGTGGTACGATAATGGAATATATGGAGAAAAAAAGTCTCATCAAAATACTCGTGGTGGCCGTACTTGGTCTTATGGTTTTATTGGCGGTTCGCCAGGCAAGTATCTCCGGAACATTTGATGACCAAGTCTTTCTTGGTCCGGCTGAGCAGCAGAGTGTGATCGCACCAGAGGGTATCCAAGGTACTGTGCGCCAACCGATTGAGCCAGGAGAAGGTGAGCGTATTTCGTATGAAGCAGTACTTAGAGCATTTACTGGTAGGACGTTGCAGTTTGATCAGGACTGTCGCGCTACGCCCTCTATTATGACGATACCAGCCCAAGCACAATTTTTGGTTGATAATCGCTCGGATGTTCGTCGCACCATTTCATTTGATAATCGAGTATACAAAGTGAACCCGTTTGATTTTGTTATTGCCGCATTACCAAAACAGGGGACGGTCATTGTTGCATGTGATCGTCAGCCTAATAGAGCGATTATTGACGTACAATAGTATCAATTGACTTTTTGCCACTTTTTGATACAGTATCGTTTGTGTAGATCAAAGACAGCAGGCATATATAAGTCCTGCCGAGGTCGAACTCTAGTTATGACTACACCCGCCTTTTGGCGGTATTTATTGTTCACTTAAAATCTATGGCAATATCAAAAGACAAAAAGACGTCTATTGTTGCCTCATTCAAGGACATGCTCGCAGGCTCACAGTCTGTAGCATTCGTGCAGTTCAATAAACTCACGGTCAAGGATGCCAATGCACTTCGCCGTGCACTTCGCGCTCAGAATGTCACCTACAAAGTAGGGAAGAAGACACTGATCAAGCGAGTGCTCGACGATATGGGTATAAAAGGCGAACTGCCAGCTCTCGAAGGAGAGATTGCGGTTGCTGCTAGTACCGATCTGTTGGCTCCTGCTCGTGAAGTATTTGAATTTCAGAAGACCCACAAAGACTTGGTAACACTTGTCGGTGGAATCTTTGAAGGAGAATACAAGGACCAGAGCGCAATGCTCTCGATCGCAACCATTCCGTCACGTGAAGTACTCCTCTCGCAGATTGCATACCTCCTCAAGAGTCCGATGCAGCGTTTGGCTATTGCAGTGAACGAAGTTGCAAAGACAAAGTAATCGTTATTATTTATCCCTAGTTATTATATTTATATGGCAAAATTTGATTCATTTCTCACCGAGCTCGAAGGAGCATCAGTGATCGAACTCAACGACCTCGTGAAAGCGATCGAAGAGAAATTTGGTGTCTCTGCAGCAGCGGTTGCAGCAGCACCAGCAGCCGGTGCCGCAGCAGGCGCAGCTGAAGAAAAGGACAGCTTTACTGTTGTACTTGCTGATGCAGGTGAACAGAAGATTGCAGTCATGAAAGTTGTAAAGGAAGCTCTCGGACTTGGTCTCAAGGAAGCAAAGGACCTCGTTGACGGTGCACCAGCAACGATCAAGGATGGCGTAAAGAAGGACGAAGCTGAAGCCCTCAAGAAATCTATTGAGGAAGCAGGTGGAAAGGTTGAATTGAAATAATTCATTTCTTACTTCGCAAAACAAAAGACACTCCGTTTGGAGTGTCTTTTGTTTTTCTTGATACTGGATTTTTATACTGAGGAAAACAAATAAATATGAAAATAGTACTGTTCTTTATTGCAGCGATGATTCTTGTTTCTTGTAAAAAACAACAATCATTGAAAGTTGCTACAACTCTGGATTCTCTCAAGTATGGCGTGTATCAGGTACGGGTGAACTATTATATTCCATGGAGATCCCCGATGACTGTTCATATTATTGATAGAGAAGGATGTTTTGATACATGCTTCTCTGCAGTAGGAAAAGGTAGCTATATAAGTGGCCGATTTGAGTGTTGTGGTTCTCCACGTATGGTGACTGAGGTTTTTCCTGGAAGGGTGTGTAACTAGCAGGTGCAAAAGAGCGGTTTCAGCGTAGCTGAAACCGCTCTTTTATTGCAACACAATTTTATATGGACACCAAGGGGAGGGTGGCGATATACTTCTGATATTCCGAAGTGGAAATAATATGGAAATTTTAGCTAAATTACTCGGCGGTATTCCGCGCATCAAAATCATGCGACTCTTCTTGCTCAACCCAGAGCAAGGTTTTGATATAACAGATATCACCGACCGTTCTCGACTCCAAGGGTCAATTGCTCGTCGTACAGTCAACCAGCTCACTGCGATGACACTGATGCGCAAGAAGTCATTCATCAAAGAAGTGGAGGTCCGTGGTAAACCAAAGAAAAAGCGTGTCCAAGGATGGTTTCTTAATTCTGAATTTCCTTATATCAATGAACTCAAGCAGCTCTTGGTAGAAGGAGAGTTCTTCAAGAACGAAGACATTGCAAAGCGCTTCAAGCCTGCAGGTCGCATTCAACTCCTGGTGGTTTCGGGTATTTTCATTCAGAACAGTGAAAGTCGTCTCGACTTGCTGCTCGTGGGGGATAACCTTAAAAAGAGTTTTATTCAGAAAACAGTAAACGTGCTGGAAAGTGAACTCGGCAAAGAGCTCTCCTATGCAGTGTTTGAGTCAGCAGATTTCAAATATCGTATGTCTATGTATGACAAGCTCCTGCGTGACGTCTTTGACTATCCCCACGAGCCGCTCATGATCTCAAAGGAGTTTTCCACTGGGGTCTTACTAAAATAGCCCTATTCGAGGTATACTACTGGCAATACTGGGCAATAGGCACAGTAGTGATTAACAGATTTTTTCAATTTCGCACGCATTTCATTGCGTCACATACTTATGCTTATACAAACATGGAGTCAGGTATTTCTCCTTTCTCTCCAAGGACTCTGGTACGGTTTTATTCAAATTTTCCCAAGTATCATATTGGCTATCGTTATATTCATCATTGGATGGATCGTTGCTACAACAGTAGCAAAGCTTGTCATGATGGGAATTGACGCATTGAAGCTTGATCGACTTTTCAAGAGTGAAAGTCTCGATACTGCTTTGGCACGTGCAGGATGGAAACTCCACATCGGTGGTGTCATCGCATGGTTGGTAAAGTGGTTCATTGCTCTTGCGTTCCTCAAGGCATCTCTTGACCTTGTTGGTCTCGTTGGTGTATCAGGATTCCTTAGTGCAATCTGGTACTACATCCCACAGGTGTTTATCGCAGTACTCGTACTTGTTGCTGGTACTATCCTTGCAGACTTCGTGCGCAAGCTCGTTGCAGGATCTGCAGCAATCGCGAATGTTCGTTCATCTCGTATGCTCGGTTCAATCGCATACTATGCGATCTGGATCCTTGCACTTGTAACTGCATTGGATAAACTCGGTGTGTTCGGTTACTTTGGACAGATTCTTTTCACTGGACTCGTTGTGATGATCGCGCTCGCGCTCGGTCTCGCATTTGGTCTCGGTGGCAAAGAAGTTGCTGGCCGTTGGCTCGCTCGTGTGTCTGAGGATCTCTCTTCACACAAGAACAACTAATTGCATTAGTAATTAGTAAATTATAAAAGGCCCCGAAAGGGGTCTTTTATAATGACAAAAGGGTGTTATTTTTAGTTTTGAATATCCCCAAAACCACCCTTTGAGACAATAGTTGACATCTATTTACCTATCGTCTATAATCTCCCCACTTATGACTACCAGCATAAAACCCAAGCAATTCTAACGGCTGACGCCCTTATCGAACCTTGCGTCGCCGAAAGGCGATATTTTTGTTGAAATCATAGGAACGTTGTTTGAAAATTACACCCTGTCCACCCGTATTGTTATCCCTATATATTTAGGAGAATAACTGCAGGAAAGGTGAGACAGACCGTCCGAAGAAAACGCACGCGAGCGGTCGCGGGCGCATGGACGTAAAAATAATGATTTCTAGATTTCCTAATAGGAAATTAAGAGCATATGGTGGATGCCTAGGTTCTACATGGCGATGAAAGACGCGGGAGGCGGCGATACGCTTCGGGGAGGTGCCTACAACCTTTGATCCGGAGATTTCTGAATGGGGAAACCCTATTGAGTAAACCTCAATAACCACTCATCATAAGAATGACTGGAGCGTACCCAGGGAAGTGAAACATCTCAGTACCTGGAGGAAAAGAAAAAAATGTGACGTAGTCACGAGATTCCCCAAGTAGCGGCGAGCGAAAAGGGAACAGCCCAAACCGGTGCAGCACTGAGTGTGCAACAAAAGATTTATCTGCGTTGTGCACTCTGTGCTGTGCCGGGGTTGTAAGACAACAATGTCGTTTTACGAGAAGAGTAATAAAGTGTATGTATAGAAGAAGTTGTTGGAAACCAACGTCATAGCGGGTGATAGCCCCGTATTCGAAATGCATATACCTCTTTTATTGTTGTTCTTGAGTACTTCCGGACACGAATAGCCGGGAGGAATCTGCCAGAACTAACTGGTAAGGCTAAATACATGTAGAGACCGATAGTGAACTAGTACCGTGAGGGAAAGGTGAAAAGTATCCCGAGAGGGAGGTGAAATAGTACTGAAACCATATGTTTACAAGGAGTCGGAAATGGGTATTTATATCCATCACGGCGTGCCTATTGAAGAATGAGCCAACGAGTTTATGCATGCGGCTTGGCTAAGGAGCGAAATCTCCGGAGCCGCAGGGAAACCAAGTGTTAATAGCGCGTAATTGGTCGTATGCATAAGACCCGAAGCCAGGTGAGCTATCCATGAGCAGGGTGAAGTTTGTCGAAAGACAGATGGAGGCCCGAACCGGTAGATCGTACAACGTCTTCGGATGACTTGTGGATTGGAGTGAAAAGCTAATCGAACCTGGTAATAGCTGGTTCTCTCCGAAATAGCTTTAGGGTTAGCGTCA
>CAYUDJ010000025.1:0-7590 GCA_964443635.1 uncultured Candidatus Saccharibacteria bacterium
TGGCGATGTACACAACAAGCAGCGAGCAATGCTCGTCGGCCCTGATACTGACGGGATTCTTGTATTTGGGACAACTCCATCCGGCAAGGTTGGAATTCGTGCAACCGGCTATATTGCTGCAAAACGAATACAGTCAGATACATTAAAAAATAATGAAATGAAGCGAGTCTGTGCTGATAGTAAAGGAACGCTGGTATTGTGTGGAGCTTCAAATGGTATGTGTGGATCTGCAACCAGTACTTCGCTTTCTAGTGCACCAACTACAAATCTTTGCAGCTCAGGAACAGTAGGGACGGTATCAGGAAATGGTCCATGGAGCTGGACATGTGAAGGTTCTGGTTTCCAGGCAGCAGATGCATCATGTACAACTCAGAAAACATCATGTGGAAGCGCCCAGACTGTCGCGTCCGAGAGTGCTCCTACTTCCAGTTTGTGTGGTGCGGGTGCCACTGCAACTACTGTCGGTATCTCTGGCGCCAACTGGGCGTGGAGTTGTACCGGAGGTGATAGTGCGAGTGTGAGTTGTCAGGCACCGATAAAGATTTCGGGAGCAATCACCCAACTCCTTCCACGTACGGCTGAAAATGTAGATAGTAATGAAAACTATAAATTTGTATTTACCAAACCAACACCAATACCCCTCAAGGCACTGATCGGAGAGATTTATACTGGATGTAGTGCACCTGCTACAAACTATGATGTGGCATATGGATGGCAGTTATTCCCAGATCTGCCGGGGCTCACTCATACAGTAGGTACATCGATATCTGGTGCATATGGAGATTCGTCATATCCTCTCTATATTGAAATACCGGCAGGGGTGACAACATTCAAGTCAAACATTGGTGTAGACTATGTGTACGGAAGGTCTAACATAAAAGAGTATAATCTTGATACAAATCAAGTGGTGAGAATTGGACATGGATGGTATGGACAGTATTTCAATTGTCAGCATACACGAGATACATTTGTTGATTTACTCGACGGTGTAGTTGTAAATTTCTCTATCACCAATCCTGGTATTACAATACATAACGTAAATAATTAACAAAAAGTACTTACAATATCAGAAATTCTCTGTGATATACTGGCACTATGATACTTCTCGTCGGAAATTGGAAAATGGCTCCTGAAAAACCTCTTGCAGCACTCACTCTTTTCAAGGCTACTGCTGTCCTTGCTCGTACTCACAAGAAAACACTCCATATCGCAGTTTGTCCATCTGCACTTCATCTTGCCTCATTTACAAAAATAAAGAGTTCTCTTTCGATGGGTACTCAACATGTCGCCCCTACTGATGCTATTGCTTCGACTGGGCTTGTCAGTGCAGCTCAAGCAAAAGCAAGTGGTGCAACCTATGCACTCGTCGGGCACTCTGAATGCCGTACTCGCGGAGAAGGAAATGAAACAGTTGCGGCTCAAGTAGGGCAGGCGTTGAAAGCAAAACTGATCCCAATACTGTGTGTTGGAGAACAGTCTCGTGATGCTCAAGGATGGTATCTATCAGTGGTGAAAGAACAGATTGAGACTGCATGCAAGGATATACCAAAAGCAGCACTCAAGCGTATGGTCATTGCGTACGAACCTGTATGGGCGATTGGATCAGCTGCCACTCGTCAGGCGACGCCATTGGAATGCAGAGAAATGGTTATCTTCATTAGAAAGACACTCGCTGATTTGTATGATGAAAAAGTTGCGTCTCTTGTACCGATACTCTACGGTGGCTCAGTTGATGAAAGTAATGCATGTACATTTATTGGACAAGGCGGCGCACAAGGACTACTCGTTGGTCGCGTCAGTCTCGATGCAAAGCGATTCAAGAAACTCGCTGATGCACTTGCAGTAAAATAATATATGCAATCTCTCATAAAACTTCCAAAACTCAACGGTGCTCGTGTAATTGTCCGTGTCGACTACAACGTGCCACTTGTTGGTACTCGTATCGCCGATGCACGCCGTATTGAAGCGAGCTACAAGACGATTGACACTATTTTAAAAAAAGGAGGAACTCCGGTTCTCCTCGCACACCTTGGAGACGGTACAATCTCACTTGCGCCGATTGCAAAATTTTTGAAAAAGAAATACTCAATTGTATTTATTACTGATGATTTGAAAGACAAGAAAAATATTGAGAAACAGCTTGCTGGAGTAAAGAAGGGCACTGTTGTATTGTTCGAAAATATCCGTCGCTATAAGGAAGAAGAGAAAAATACCGTATCGTTTGGGAAACTTCTCGCGTCATTTGGCTCGTACTATATCAATGACGCATTCTCTGTATCTCATCGCACGCACGCATCCGTTGTTGGTATTGCAAAGCACCTCCCTTCATATGCAGGTGCGCAGTTGAGTGCTGAGGTTGCCTTCCTTGCACCAGTTGTAAAGAATCCAAAGCATCCATTTGTGTTCATTCTCGGAGGTGCAAAATTTGCAACAAAGATTCCACTGATTGCGCGATTTATCGATACTGCTGACAGTATCGTGATCGGAGGAGCTATTTTAAATAATTTTTACAAGGTTGCGGGATTTGAAGTGGGAAACTCTGTCGTTGAAAAAGGATATGATAAACAACTCGCATCGTTGATTGATCAACCGAATCTCCTCCTTCCGATTGATGTACTGGTAACTCGTGCTGGAAAAACCATTGCGGTCACTGCTGATGAAGTGATACCAGGAGACACAATCGTTGATATTGGTCCGCAGAGTATTGCACTGATTGCACAAAAGATATCGAAGGCAAAGCTTGTCGTATGGAACGGCCCGATGGGATGGTATGAAAAAGGATTTACGAAGGGAACCATTGGACTTGCAAAGGCAATAGGTACAAGCAAAGCTCATGCAGTCATCGGTGGGGGAGATACTGGTGCTGCTTTGGAAAAGATATTGAAAAAAAGTACCAATACAAAAGTATTTGTCTCAACTGGTGGAGGAGCCACACTCGACTATCTCGCACACGGCAGTTTGCCTGGTATTGAAGCGCTTTCATAGCGTATTCCCTATACTTTTTTGCTATACTAGTGTCATATGTCACGCCCTGGCACATCCTTTTTGATATTCCACAAACGCACCCTCCTTGCGCTTATCTTTCTCTCTGCCTTCTCCCTCACTATCGTCTACGCTGCCCCTCGTATCACTCAATATACTCCCGGAGAAACCCTTGATCCTGACTGTGCACCAGGAGAGAGTAATTGTTCGGTGGAGATAGTAACTGGGGGTACTAGCCAATGGGATGATGTAACCAATGGTATCAACTATGCAGGAGGGAGAGTGGGGATTGGAGATACGACACCAACTCAAACACTCGGACTTGCCGTTGGAAGCAAGATAGGTATTGGGGATACACAGGTGTTGTATCTTCCGGATCAGACAGATTTTACGGGGACACTGATTGTGGGCAGTGGCGGCGCGAGTCTGAGTCACACTGCAGGACAGGAAGGGCAATATAATACATATGTTGGTCGTGGAGCGGGCTACTTCGTGACTACGGGAAAAGCTAACACAGTGATTGGCTCAAATGCTTTCGCTAGCAACACAACAGGAGAAAATAATACTGTATTTGGAACTACTTCACTATCAGGTAATATAACAGGTTCATATAATGCGGTATTTGGTGCACGAGCAGGAGGATCTAATGATGGCTCAGGTAATGTCTTTCTTGGGTATGAGGCCGGATTCAATGAAACTGGTTCTAATACACTCTATATATCAAATTCAAATACTGTAACCCCGCTTATCTATGGTGATTTTTCCGATCCTGCAATAACGATCAATGGGGATTTAACAGTCACGGGAACTTGCACGGGGTGCGGTTCTCCAATTGAAATCATAAATACCAGCTCACTGTTTTCAACAGGACTTGTCGGAACAGGAGATGGGTCAACTGTAACGAATGCAATTTTCCTTGGTACCAATGCAGGGTATAGTGCAACTACATCAGATGGTGCTGTTATTCTAGGAAATAACGCAGGATATAATATTTCACGCGGAGGCAATGCAGTGATCATTGGTGCGAATGCGGGATACGGATTTGCACAGACCGGCTATTACAACAATAGTGGCACCCCAGTATTTATTGGATCTTCTGCGGGGTATGGTGCAACCAATGCATACCATAGTGTATTACTCGGAGAGAGTGCAGGATATAATGCAACCGATGCTGTAGATTCAAACTTTATCGGTTATGCTTCAGGGTATGGCGCGACAAACGCATCAGCCTCAAATTTTATAGGAAATAGTGCGGGAACTAGTGCAACATCTGCTACGTATTCTAATTTTTTCGGAAACCAAGCTGGATATGAAGCAACAAACGCTCGCGATTCCAACTTTTTCGGAAACCAAGCTGGATATGGAGCAACAAATAGTTCGTACTCCAACTTTTTCGGATCAGCAGCAGGACGGACTGCAACTGATGCTACTCGATCTAACTTCTTTGGAGACCAGGCTGGATATAATGCAAACAATGCTTCGTACTCAAACATCTTTGGATATCGTGCAGGACTTAGATCTGGTACAGACAACATCGGCTCCAACAACATCATCATCGGTACAAACATCTCCCTTCCAAATGCCACAGCAAATGCTATCAATATTGGAGGTGTCCTCTTCGGTACTGGCACGCATAGTAGTGTAGGTGGCGACCCCTCCATCACCTCAATCTCCGGAGGTCGTATTGGTATCGGCGTCGTCTCACCTGCGTATACGCTCGATGTGGATGGTTCCGCACAAGTAAGTGGTGATTTGATTATCGGTGGTACTTGTACTGGTTGTTTACCAAGTCAGACAGGTAATAATGGATTGTTTTTGACGACTGATGGTACGGTAGCATCATGGGGGACCCTTGCATCTTCTGCTGTTAATGTAGTCAATAGTTCATCATTGTTTTCAACGGGACTTGCGCAAACAGGTGAAAGTTCTGTTGCTAGCAATGCAGTCTTTCTCGGATATTCAACAGGCTATCACGCAACAAATGCAATCGGTTCAAATTTCATTGGTTCAGGAGCTGGATACGAAGCCTCCAACGCCTCATATTCAAACCTCTTCGGAACGAAAGCAGGATATTCATTCTCTGGCAACAACATCGGCTCCAACAACATCATCATCGGTACTAATATCTCGCTTCCCAATGCTGCTGCAAACAGTATTAATATTGGAGGAGTATTATTCGGAACAGGTACACATAGCGATACTGTTAGTGATGATCCCTCCATCACCCCTGTCTCCGGAGGTCGCATCGGTATTGGTGTGGTCTCTCCGTCATACACCCTCCAAGTCGGAAACTCTGGTGTCTCAGGTATCGTCGCTCGTTTCGAGAACTCTGCAGGTACCTGTGATATCAACCCAACCTCAGCATCACTCTCATGTTCATCAGATGAAACACTCAAGAAAGATATCATCGCAGTTGATGATGACATGCTTGAGAAGATTCTCTCCCTTCAACCCGTAACGTATCACTGGAACAGTGAAGATGAATCATCAGATACTCACATCGGATTTATTGCACAACAAGTCGAAGAAGTATTTCCTGATCTCGTCACTACTGATCGACAGACTGGATTGAAGTCATTGAACTATACGGGACTTATTCCGTATACGGTGAAAGCGGTGCAGGAACTTGATCTGAAAGTTGCTGATATCAACTCGCTCCCAGGTGGGGAAGAGAGTGCAACATTTGCCGATAAACTCACTGCCTGGCTTGCAAATGCGAGCAATCATATCACTCGCATATTTACTGGTGAGGTATGTCTCACTGACAGTGACGGTAGTTCTGAATGTCTCAACAAGGTAGAACTCACACAGTTGAAGGCATTACTTAATCAGTCTTCATCATCTGGACCTTCGACACCGAGTGATCCAGAACCAGCCCCAGAAGATCCAACTGATCCTGTAGTTACAGAACCAATAGAGGAAACTCCGCCAGAAGTAGTTCCAGAGGAGGCACCTGAAGCTCCTTCAGAACCGTCTGAACCGATTAGTGAAGTCCAGAGCTAATCTTTTGGGCGTACGATACAGCTTCTCCATCCTCATATTTTTTATATTCAGATTCAGGGATATGTTCACTTTCCATACGAGGTATCAAGTGGATATGAAAATGATCAGGAAGATCTTTTCCTACGATTTCCAACTGCACATAGTCACAGGGGATAGTCTTTTTCATTGCGATAATAAGCTCCTTTGCTTTTAGTATGAGATACTGGAGGAGTTCATTGGGGACATATTCGATACGTCCAACCTGTTCTTTTGGAATAAGGAGTACGTGACCTTTTGACTGGGGATTGATATCCAGGAATGCGAGGCATGTGTCATCTTCGTAGACTTTGGTGCAAGGGATTTCTCCTCGGATAATCTTGCCGAATATAGTGTCGTTTTGCATAGGGGTAGTATACCGTATAGAGAACTAGAGGTGGAACCCTGATTTGTTTCTTCTGAATATTAGAGAATGTTCGAACTAAATTAGTTTACGAAAACAACTAGTCTTTCTTTTTTGGAAATCCCCACTGCCAGCGTGGCTTTTCTCCTTTCTTGTAAGCAATAAAAATAAGAAGAACCGTCAGCACAATGATGGGTAATGCAAATATTAAGAAATTACTTCCAGAATCAGGATTTCCTGGAATAGATTCTTCTTTCGTTCGTACGAGAATCAAGACAAGTACTATATATACAAGAACAACAAACCATCCTTGCCATCTTGCTGGTGTCCATCCCCAGCCATAAGGTTTTGCTTTAAACCAATAGCCTTGGGGATTATCCTTAATGTATGCGATATATTTTGTTACAAAGCTCATATAATCAGTATAGCGTAAGTTGGCTTATTCCGAACCTTGGAGGATGCTCCCGTTTTCTTAGACCAAAGGTTTGTTGAAAACGCAGTCCCTTTAGGGGTTCGAATTAGTTTGGGGTAATAAAAATGGCTATCCCTCTGTTTAGGATAGCCATTACATAAGCCTTAGTTTGTCACTTATTTTTCTTCATCAAAAGTGATACCCATTTTCCAATCTTTAAAAAATTTTACACTTTTTACTTTTTGGAAATAAGTACTGTACAGCATTTTTTCAGCTGATAAGATTACTAACTTTTTAACAAAGAGTTCGTCCCCACACAGACATTCAAAGTTAGAAGGAGAGTCTGCATTTTTTGTTTTTGCTAAAACCTTTGAGCATAAGATACAAAGTCGTTTAATTTCATCAGTTGCTTCATAAATTCTATCAAAATTGTTATCTTTTGGAATTTCCTCAGCAGGTTCCTTTGTATCTATTTCTTCCTGTGTTATTTCGCTGAGTGCTTTTGCGATCTCAGAAATAAAGCTTTGTCCAAATGTATCCATGGTTATAAATTTTCCTTCACCATACCTCCTCGCCTTGACTTTGTCAATGGAAAGGGCTAGAGTGGGGGAAATTAAAACAGATAAACATGAGTACCGTTACAAAAAAGCATGAGCCGAAATTCCTCCATGAAGATTATGTACCTATAAGGACAATACCGATCAAGGGGGTTTCAAGAAAAAAACGTAAAGAATCTTTTTCAGTTTTTTGGTTAGGTGGTAATTTCAAAAATCACATACTCCCATTAATGACTGATAAAAAAACATCTTCAGAG
>CAYUDJ010000026.1:0-4313 GCA_964443635.1 uncultured Candidatus Saccharibacteria bacterium
AGTGGACCCTTTGCAGTGAAAAGACCATCAACGAAGGTGACTTCAGTTTTTTCAGGGATTATAAGTTGTTGTTTTCCGACTCTACTCATATATGTATTACCAAATCATAAATAACGCTTCTCCACCGACCATTTCCTTCTTTGCCTGCTTGTCGCTGAGGATTCCTTTCGGAGTCGAAAGCACAACCATGCCGTGACCATTCTTTACTGTACGCAAATCTCGAACACCGAGGTAGGTGCGGCGTGATGGCTTTGAAATACGCTTCACATCAGTGATTTTTGATACACCGTTGTTATACACCAAATCAATTGAAAGTGTTGCAATATCACCTTTTTCAGTCTTCTTTGAAACATTAGCAATATAGCCGTTGTCTTTGAGACACTGTGCAATAGAGTACTTGAGCTGAGAAAATGGAATCACCACTGTTTCTTTGGAAACGGCTGCGCCATTTTTCATACTGATTATCATGTTTGAGATTGGGTCGGTTATCATAAATTTAAACGGTTACCATGAACTCTTGCGGATACCTGGGATCATTCCCTCGTTTGCAAGCTCACGGAAACAAATACGGCAAAGTCCGAAATCACGCATGTACCCATGACGTCGTCCGCAACGAAAACAGCGATTGACCGCTCTGGTTGAGAATTTAGGCGTCTTTTGGGAACGCGCGACTGTTGAAGTTTTTGCCATAGTTGTAGCGTTCGGAGGAATATCTCGTGTAGATTTCTTTGGCATCATAGCTCTTTTGAGCTCCCAAAGAGAAAAACGCGGATTGACTTCGAACTGGGGTATCTTAGCAAATGGGTTCTAAAAAGTCAAACACCTCCCTTTCAACAGGGAGGTGTTTTTGTAATGACTTATTTCTTCTGCTTACTTTTTGAAGGGAATACCGAGATGAGTGAAGAATGCGAGTGCTTCTTCCTTTGTCTTTGCAGATGATACGAGAGTAACGGCAAATCCGAATACATCACGGAGATCTTCATCAGCAGTTTCTGGGAAGATGGTGTGTTCCTTGATACCGAGAGTCATGTTGCCGATGTTGTCGACTACTTTGCTATCAATACCGCGGAAGTCCTTGGTACGAGGAAGAGCGACATGGATAAGCTTGTCGAGGAAGTGCGCCATACGATCCCCACGAAGTGTGACAGCAAGACCGATAGGATCACCCTGACGGAGTTTGAAACTCGCAACTGACTTCTTTGCAATGCGGAGTGTTGGCTTCTGGCCAGTGATACGTGCGAGACGGCTTGCGATTGCAGTGTTCTTTTCCTTGTCTTTCTTCATCGCAGTACCAGTACCGACAGAGATAACGATCTTTTCAAGACGTGGAGCAGCAAGCGTATTGGTGTAGCCAAATGCTTTCATTGCGTCCTTTGTTTCCAGTTGTTTTTGTTTCGTTAATTGCATATATAAAACTCTACTTTGCTTCTTTCTTAACCTTCTTTACAGGCTTCGCTGTCTTTGCGCGCTTGCTTACACGGATGCGCTTGCCACCTTCCATGAGCATAACGTTTGATGCATTGATTGATGCTTCTTTTTCAATAATGCTTCCCTTCTCGGTCTTACTCTTTGCTTTGATGTGGTGCTTCATCATATTTACACCGTCAACAAATACGCGGTCTGCAGTTGTGCGAGTAATGGTACCTTTAGCACCTTTGTGCTTGCCGGTGATAACTATGATATTGTCTCCTTTTTTGAGTTTCATATAAGTATAAAAAATGTTAGAGCACTTCTGGTGCCAATGACACGATTTTCTGATATCCAGCTTCTGCAATCTCACGTGGGATCGGTCCGAAGATACGACCAGCCTTTGGTTCTTTCTTGCCTTTTTCGATAATCACCACTGCATTGTCATCAAACTTGATGTATGAGCCATCCTTTCGGCGAAATGCCTTCTTCTGACGAACAACAACTGCATAGCAGACATCCTTCTTCTTGATTGCCTTTCGAGGCTGTGCAACCTTGATAGAGAGAACGACAACGTCCCCGATACCTGCATAGCGACGCTTTGAACCTCCAAGAACCTTGAAGATCTTGCCGACCGTTCCTCCTGCGTTATCTGTTATTTTTACGATTGATCCATCCTGCAACATATAATTATTTTACTACTTCAAAACGCTTGTCTTTTGACAGCGGACGAGTCTGTCGCACCAACACAGTATCTCCGACCTTTGATTCGTTGTTTTCATCATGGGCCTTGAATTTCTTGGTGATTTTCAAAAACTTCTGATATTTCGGGTGCTTTTCGAAACGAGTTACTGCAACAACCACTGTCTTCTGCATCTTGTCTGAGACAACGATGCCTTTGAGGGTTTTATCCTGTTTATTAGATTGTGTGGTTGCGGTTGTCATGAGATATGTATACTACTTATTTTTCGAGAATTGTCGAGCTTTTGATTATGCGCGGCCGACAACGCGGGTTTTTACGGGTAATTTAGTTCCTGCTTTTCGGAGCGCTTCGCGAGCGACCGCTTCCTCAACACCGTCTACTTCGAACAATACGCGCCCTGGTAATACTTCCATGCAGTATCCGTCGAGATCACCCTTTCCTCCACCCATCGGTACTTCCGCTGGCTTTGAAGTGATTGGTCGATCAGGAAATACACGTACCCACATGCGGCCAACCTTGGTCAAGTGACGTGAAGCTGCCTTACGAGCTGCTTCGATCTGATTTGAGGTGAGACGTCCCATACTCTCAGCCTTGAGACCGTATGAACCAAATGAAACTGCAGTACCACGTGTCTCTACACGATCGCCCATCTTGGTTCTTTTTTTCTGCCACTTTCTGAATTTTACTTTCTTTGGGAATAACATATCGGTAACTCTTATTTTTTCTTTTCCTGACCTTCAAAAACCTGACCCTTATAGATCCAGACTTTGATACCGATCACACCGTATGCGAGGTTTGCACGCTCACGAGCAAAGTCGATATCTGCACGGAATGTCTGAAGTGGGATTGAACCACGCTTGAGAACTTCTGAACGTGAGATTTCAGCACCGCCGAGACGACCACCGAGATAGAACTTTGCACCTTGTACACCACGAACTGCCATCACCTTTTCGATGAGCTGCTTCATGACACGTCGGTATGGCATACGCTTTTCGAGCCCTTCTGCAAGCATAAACGATACAATCTTTGCATCAGAGTCAGGAGATGCGACTTCAGCGATTTCGAGTTTAATATCATCAGTTACCACGAGCTTTGCACGCTTGAGTTCCTTGATGAGGTCAGCTTTGAGCTTTACTGCACCCTCACCTGAGCGACCGATGAGCATACCTGGACGAGAAGTACGAATGATTACACGAATAGCCTTTTGATCGCGCTCGATTTCAACCGTAGAGACATACATGCCACGGAGACGCTTTTCGAGATACCCACGAATAGTAACGTCAACTTTGAGGTTGGTTACATAGTTCTTGTCAGTTGCAAACCAGCGTGATTTCCAATCACGGAGGATAACAAGACGATGGGCATAAGGGTGTACTACTTTAGACATATATTATTTCTTTGATACCTTAGACTTTTTAACTTTTGGAGCAACTTCTGCAAGTGTTACGGTCACATGACTCATACGCTTATTGATTGGCTTTGCAACACCCATCGCACGAGGCATTGAGCGCTTCATGACCATACCCTTGTTTACTTCGATATTTTTCACAACGAGGGTTGCCATATCAGCACCTGAGAGAGCTGCATTTGCAGCAGCACTCTTGATGAGCTTCTGGATCGGTTCAGCCGCACGCTTTGCCATGTATGAAAGCGTTACATCAGCAACAGCAAGGCTCTTGCCCTTTACCGCACCCGCAACGAGACGGACTTTACGAGGGCTTTGACGATAGTTTGTAAGTGATGCTTTCATATAAATGGATTAGGAGACTATTTTTTCTTTGTATCAGCACTTGCTGCCTTTGCAGACTTTGCAGCGGTGATTTCAGCTTCTTTTTTCTTCTGATCGAGCTCCTTCTGCATCTTACCTCCGTGACGGGTAAACTTGCGAGTTGGAGAGAACTCACCGAGACGGTGACCCACCATATCTTCGGTCACGAGGACTTCGATGTGCTGACGGCCGTTGTGGACACCAAAGGTGAATCCAACCATTTCAGGTGCAATCTGGCTTGCGCGTGCCCATGTTTTGATAGCCCCTGTTTGGAGAGGGTTTTTACCTTCAATCTTCTTGAGAAGTTTCGGTTCAATGTATGGGCCTTTTGCAAGTGATCGTGTCATAGGGAAAATAAAAAGCTCGGTTTTTGAGCTCCGAGTATAGTAGCAAACTGAGCGAAGAAGTCAAATATATCGTTAAAACAGCTTCGGG
>CAYUDJ010000026.1:4413-7069 GCA_964443635.1 uncultured Candidatus Saccharibacteria bacterium
AAAAAACCACCCTCTCGGGCAGTTTCTTGTTTGTATTATCTCTTTCCTGTCTTGCGACGAGAAACGATATTGTTGTTTGAGTACTTCTTTGGAGTACGAGTGCGGACACCGTATGCCTGCTTACCATGACGGGTCTTTGGACCACGTCGCAACCCAATACCCTGTCGCTGCTCACCTCCACCGTGTGGGTGGTCTACAGGGTTCATTGCACTACCTCGTACGGTTGGTTTGATACCCATCCATCGTGAGCGTCCAGCCTTACCATACTTGACCAGTTTGTACTCGTCGTTTGAGACAGTACCGATACTTGCCCAGCAGGTGTCCTGGATACGGCGGATTTCAGTTGAAGGAAGCTTGACCTGTGTATAGCCGTCGTTTTGTGCAGTCACCTGAGCGAATGATCCAGCTGAACGAACAATCTTTGCACCAGCATTTGGCTTGAGCTCAACGTTGTAAATAAAAGTACCGAGTGGGATGTTCTTCAATGGGAGACGGTTTGCGGGCTCAATCGGAGCTGTTTCAGAAACCACAAATGCTGATCCTGGAGCAACGGCCTTTGGAAGGACGACATAACGTTTCTCACCATCCTTATACACTGCGAGACCGATAAATGCTGAACGGTTCGGATCGTATTCGATAGAGGTGATTTTTGCAGGAATGTTCTTCTTGTCATAAATAAAGTCAACGAGACGGTAGTTACGTTTGTGGCCTCCTCCCTTGTGCTGCACAGTGACACGACCCATATTGTTGCGGCCCACATCACGCTTCTGCCCTACCGTGAGAGATTTCTCTGGCTTTGTCTTCGTAAGAAGCTTTCGGTAGTCGAGAGTGAGAGTGTTACGTTGTGATTTAGTTGTAGGTTTATAACTTTTCATAAAAATATAATTACATTATGTCGATGGTTGTGCCTTTTGCAAGGTAAACATACGCCTTCTTTGCGCGCTTTCCAAATCCAAGCTTCCCTTTTCGGAAGAAACTCTTGCGCTGCATAACGAGCATATTGACCTTTACTGGCTTCTGCTTGTACTGTGCCTGGAATGCCTTTGCTACTTCGCTCTTTGTTGCTTCGTGTGCAACATCAAATACATAGGCTGATGTCTTTGAGTGCAGTGCGGCCTTTTCGGTAACACGAGGACGCTTCAAGATAAGACCTACTGAAGTAGTTGCGGTATCTTTTTTAATTGTAATTTTTTTGGTAGCCATAGATTTATTTTATTTTTGCGACAAGGTTCGGCATGATCGCTTCTGGATTAACCATAACAAGTGTGCGAGCCTGCATTGCACTGACTGCATTGAGATCCTTTGCCAATACTACCGTAACAGTAGGCATATTTGCAAAACTCTTTTCAATCATTTCATTTCGCTCTGAGAGTGCGATAACAACAGCAGTTGCTTTCTTTGAAGTCATCTTTTCAAATCCTTCGATACCTGCAAGCTTGGTTACAACGTCAACAGCTGACTTAGTCTTGATTGCAGAGAGTGCGATTGTATCAACCAAAAGCAGACGTCCTTCAGCAAGTGTTCGTGAGAGGACAGTGTAGAGTGCTTTTGCACGCATTTTCTTGTTGATTTTCTTTGAGTAGTCCTTTTCAGAACGAGGACCGTGAGTAGTACCTCCACCAACCCAGATAGGAGAACGTGATGAACCGTGACGAGCACGTCCTGTTCCCTTTTGTGCCCATGGCTTCTTGCCGCCACCGGATACTTCACCACGGTCTTTGGTATGAGCTGTTCCTGCACGAGTGTTGCTCATCATTGAAACAACGACTTGGTGTACGAGGTCTGAGTTCCACTTTACGCCGAATACGCTTTCAGGAAGAGTGATAGTGCCTGCTTTTGTACCCTTTTGTGAGTAAACAACAGCATCGAGAGATACAGGAGTCTTTGTCTTTTTTGTTGTGGTAGTCTTTGTAGCCATAGTATTAAAAATTATGCGGTAATGCTGACAAGAGAGCCTCGACGACCTGGCACTGCCCCACTGATATAGATGATCTTTGCATCAGTATCAACTGCAACGATCTTGAGACCCTTTACGGTCACTGTATCGCTCCCTGTTCGTCCTGCCATGCGCATACCCTTTACCACACGTCCTCCTGCACGTCCTGGTCCACCACCGATGGAACCTGGTTCACGTTCAGAATGCTTTTGACCGTGTGATCGAGGACCTCCCTTGAAGTTGTAGCGCTTGACCACACCTTGGAATCCCTTACCTTTTGAAGTACCAGTAACAGTAGCAGCGTCTCCTGCAACAAAACTATCAATTGCGATAGCGTCACCTACTGCAACTTCGATAGGACCAGCGGTGCGGAATTCCTGCACTTCTTCGTATGCCTTGCCACCAAAGAGACCGAGGAGCTGCTTGCCTACACGAGAAACCTTTTGTTCGCCGTAGCCAACCTGTACCGCTTCGTAGCCGTCGCGAGCAAGTGTCTTGATAGCAGTCACTGTGTTTGCCGCCACTTCGATAGCAGTTACAGGAGTAACGACCCCTTTGTCATCAAAGAGCTGGGTCATATTGATTTTTCGTCCGAGGATGAATTTCATAAAATAAATGTTCGTGCCGAACCCCGAAAGGTTGGTATTGGACCATATCTTGTAGCCAGATAGGCTATGTAAATTGGTAGGAGGATTATACACGGGATTGAAAATAGTGCAA
>CAYUDJ010000027.1:0-7027 GCA_964443635.1 uncultured Candidatus Saccharibacteria bacterium
CATCGTGCGGGATATTCACACTTGCGTGATCCCGCATCTTTTTCTTTCCTTTCTTCTGCTTATCCAGGAGCTTATTTTTACGCGATACGTCTCCGCCATAGAGATGTCCGGTCACGTCCTTGCGAAATGCCTTGAGTGTACGCGATGCGATGATACGACCCAGCGCTTTTGCTTGGATCTTCATCACGACTTGCTGACGCGGTAATACTTTTTCCAATCGATCAACAATTGTCTCAGCTTCTTCTTCTGCGCGTCGCTTTGAGATGATACGGGTAAATGCAGGGATCGGTTCATCTCCGACGATGATATCCATACGAGTGACTTCAGCAGGACGCATCTCAACAATCTCATACGAGACCGATGCATAACCTGACGTGAGTGATTTCAGTTCATCAAAAAAGTTTCGCATCAATTCACGAAGTGGCATAATCGCAGAGATCGTCGATCGATCATGTGCAAAGTTTGCAACATCAGAGACTTCAGCCTCATGTTCGTACAAAAATGGCATCAATGCTCCCACCATTTCAAGCGGACAAATAATCTGTGCCTTCACCCATGGTTCCTCGACACTTTGCACCGTACCGTCATCAGGAAAGAGGTGCGGTGAGTACACCGTGAGATTTTTTCCACCACGGAGCAATACTTCATACGTGATCGATGGCAATGTCACGATGAGCTCAAGGTTGAATTCACGGCGAAGTCGTTCACTAATGATTTCGAGATGGAGCATTCCAAGGAATCCGCAGCGATAGCCACGACCGAGCGCTCCCGATACTTCTTCTTCGTATGAGAACGATGAGTCCGAGAGGCGAAGTTTTCCAAGGGCGAGTTTGAGCTCGTCAAAGTCATCCTGACTCTCAGGGTATATTGATGCCCATACGACCGGACGAGGCTGCTCATAGCCTCCCAGTGCCTCTACGGGGTTCTTGAAGCTCGTTATAGTATCTCCGACAGCCGCAATACCTGGTTGCTTGATACCTGTCACAATATAGCCAATAGTGCCCGCAGTGAGCTCGTCGACTTGGATCGCCTCCGGCATAAATACGCCAACTTCGAGCACGGTGAACTTTTGCTTGCTTGCCGCAAAGATGAGCTCATCCCCTTTTTTAACATGGCCACGATACAGACGAGTAAAGATGATCACACCTTTGTGGTTTGAATAACTAAAGTCAAAAATAAGTCCTTGTGGCGCAGCACCGTCCCCAATGATTGTTGGAGGTGGAATGCGCTCAATGACTTGTGCGAGGAGTGCTGCAACACCTTCACCAGTACGTCCGGATACTGCCATCACTGTTGATGGATCACAGTCGAGGAGCTCAGCGAGTTCGAGTGTCACGTCTTCAACACGTGACAATGGTGAGTCTACTTTAGTGAGGACTGGAATGATGACCAGTCCACTCTCGCGAGCCATCGCAAGTGTAGTGAGTGTTTGTGCTTGCACACCTTGTGTTGAGTCAACGAGCAAAAGTGATCCTTCGACAGCCTTGAGTGCACGTGATACTTCGTATGAAAAGTCGATGTGGCCAGGGGTATCGATGAGGTTGAGTGTATATTCAGCACCATCTTTTTTATACTTCATACGTACAGGCTGCATCTTGATCGTGATGCCGCGCTCACGCTCGAGCTCCATGACATCGAGTACCTGGTCGCGCATTTTGCGTGCCTCGATCGTACCAGTGACTTCGAGCATGCGGTCCGCCAATGTCGACTTGCCGTGGTCAATATGGGCAATAATACTGAAATTTCTGATAGTTTTCGGGTCCATAAAAGTATGCAGACTATACCATATAAGGGTTGTTTTGGGAAAAAGAAAGAGCCTCAAATTTTGAGGCTCTTTTTTGTTTGAATGAAATTATGATTCTTTCGCTTTTCTTTCTTGTTTTATAATTGAAACAAGTTGTAAAAGCATAATCGTAAACAATGTAGCTAGTATAATAACTAACCACAATACGAATTTCGTATTTGCAATCCCGGGTAACTGCCATTGAGGGATGTTTACAGGTACTACATAGACTAAACTACTATATATCATCGTAAATACTGAAAAAGTAATGACTGTCATTAAAGTAATAAGATATGCTTTCATTTTTTAATATTTAATTTGTTTAAAAGAATGTCAAAAGTATATTAACATATTTTATTATGAATGTCAAATAATAATTCTTACAAATCAGGCTGTTGTATAACGATAGGCTTTTGCTTCCAGAACTTGGTTCGGAACGTCTGAATGAAGAGGAGGATATCTTCGTTTTTGAGTGCTGCTAGGATAATGCCGTACATCGCCATACCGACGATACCTGAGATAAGTCCCTGTGCAAGGATACCCCAGAATGTCCCCTGATCTACCCCACTGCCCACTATTGAGAGCATGCCGTATGCAGTTGCAGCCGCAATGATACCCGCACCAAGTGTATGAAAGAGTGCGCGACCCATAGCTTTTGTTTCCACCACCGTTCCCTCAATCTTCTGATGGAACTTTTTCCAGAGCATGATGGCGTTCGTAATCTGTCCGATCGAAAATGCGAGTGAGAGCAATACGACACTTGCACCAGTAGTGCCGTCGATACGCAACAAGCTTGCGAGGAAGTCGCGGAACATCATGGACTCGTGATGGACAAAGAGAAGCACTGATGCAGACACTGCAGTCACCAGCACTGCGAGACCATTTATCTTGAGCGGCGTCTTGGTATTTCCCATTGCATAAAATGCGCGCACCATGAGCAGTACAAGACACTGTGCAGTGACTGATATTGAAAAAAGTGCAAGGGATGCTGCAACGAGACGCGTGTCATTCCATGAGAACTGCCCTGCCCCAAGGAGTATACGGACGATCTGTGCACGCAGGACAATAATGAAAAGTGCTGCAGGGATCGAAAGAAAGAAAATGTTACGAGCTGCACGATGCACCAGATCGACGAAATCCTTTTTTTGTTTTTCTGCATAGAGCCGAGTGAGTGTCGGAAATGCTGCAACTGCATATGAGATACCGATGATCATCAGCGGTGTGGTCTCAATGTTGTATGAAAACTGAAATACTGAAATGGATCCTGCTGCAAGCAACGACGCAATCGCACTGATGATGATGAAGGTAATGTTTGAAAGTGACGATGCAAGTGTGCGTGGAAGCGATAGTATTACCACCTCTTTCATGGTCTGCCAATCGATACTGCGCGCAAATGACGGGAGCTTTTGCAAGGCTTTGAGTGTCGGCAACTGGATAGCGAGATATAGTACCGCACCGATAACGACTCCCCATACAACACCGAGCATTCCCCATCGCGGCATGAAAGCGAGGATACCAGTGAGGATACCGACATTATAAAACAATGGTGCAATTGCAGATGCAAAAAACTTTGTCTGAACTTGAGCAAACGATCCGAGCAGACTTGCCAGCCCCATAAGAAATGGCGAGAGTAACATAACACGTGAGTAAAGCGTGAGCGTATCATGCTGCACACCAGTAAATCCAGGAGCAGTGACATGGGTGAGATATGGCATCAGTGCAAATGCAATGATGCACACTGTCATCATACCAATGCAGTACACCGTAAATATACTGTCAGAAAACCGCTTCAGCGAGATTTTTTTGCTTTCATCTTGCTCAGCGAGATACTTTGCAATAAATGGAATGATAACCGTCACTGAGAACAATACGGCGACTGAGTTGTAGATAAAGTCCGGTACACGAAATGCTGCGTAGTACACGTCCAGTGTTGCCGATGGACCGACAAGAGATGCGAGTAAGTGATCACGCAAGAGTCCGCAGAGTTGAGAAGCCAGAGAGAACACTGCGAGCAACAATGCCGCCTGGTTCATACTGGTGACGTCACGATTGAGTATTTTCAAGAGTTTAGAAACCATTGCGGTATGCGTTCAATGTTAGTTCTTTTTCTCAGGGGTAGTTGGAGCTACAGGAGCAACTGGTGTTTCGAGCTCTTTGATTTGCTCATCAACACCGGTAACACCTGGATACTTGAGTTTGAATGCTTTCAATGTTTCGATAGCCTGTGTCTTTTGTCCAGCGAGCACGAGCGCATTGATGTAGCTGACTGCGACATTTGCATCATTCGGAGCGAGATGTTGTGCCTGACCGAAAGCTTGCACCGCACTCTGGTATTCTTTTGCACCAGCATAGACCTGCCCGAGCAATACAAATCCTTGTGCATCAAGCGGTGCAACCTTGGTATATGAGATGAGCACATCCTTTGCTGCACTACTATCACCCTGTGCTGACTTGATCTGTGCACGAAGCACATACGCATCGAGATAGTCAGCCTTCAACGCAAGTGCCTGCTCAATAAATCCAAGTGCCCCTTGAGTGTCAGACTTGGTGAGCGCAAGTTGCGCATGGTTGAGGAGCAGTATTGGATTGTTTGGATTGCGAGTCTGAGCTTCATCAGCTGCGACTTTTGCATTGCCATATGCTTCTGCATTGGAGTCACTGGATACGAGCTGATACACCTGGCTGAGTGTAAGCCAGTTGTTAGCACTTCCCTTATCCCATGAAACTGCAGCACTTGCTGAGTTTTCGGCCTGACTGAATGCAGCTTGGAGCGCAGTCTTATCAGGAGACTCTTGTTTTGCAAGGGTCGCAAACTGCGTGGTAAAGAACGCGCTACGAGTACGCCAGTAGAGATCATTTTGTGAAAGACTAAGTGCATGATCCAGTCTCGCTTGTGCAGTCTGAATATCAGTTGCAGCAAGTGCGCGGTTGTACATGACGATACTTGCAAACCGATTGCCACTGAAATATACCGAGACAAATCCTACCATTGCAGCAACGACAAGTATAAGGATTGCAAAGAAGCTACTACGCGGATCCTGGAGATAGTTGAGGGTGACTACTTTGGTTCGACCAACGAGTGTTGATACACCCAGCAATAGTCCGATGTACATAAAACAGTAGGTCACCAACACAAGACCAGGTGTGGACAATGCAAAGAGCGCAACGAACCCTGCAAGCATGATGACCGTCGTCACTGCAATAAATCGACTGAATCGATCAGGGAAACTGTAGCCAAACAATTTAACCCCTTGGATCAAACAAAATACCAGTGCTGCAAGCAATGCCAAAAACGGTACGACACCCCATGTAGTGAGGAAGCTCTGCAACAGACTGAACCCTGACTCAAATGGAGTATTCCAAAACACCGTCTGATTGATCGCAGCTGGACGATACAAGTTCCATACATCAGCATAGCGACCTGCACCAGCACCCCAGATCGGATCATGCCAGAGCGCTGCACGCATGACATGAGTCGTAGTTGTAAATGATGGACGAATATCCGTAAATGACACCCCTGCACGATTTGCAAGACTTGCACCGATAGATGCACTACTGAGGAAGAAAAAGAGTCCAATCAAAAGCGCTGCAAATGACATCACTGGAAAGAGTGGCTCCGGATTGCTCTCTGTGGCATCATTAGCCGACATTTTTGGAAAGAGCTTTGTGATGGAGCGTTCCACTGAAGACTTGTATACGAATACGAGCAACGCAGAGAGAATTGCGACGATCCACGCAGGAGTGAAATTCAAAAAGATAAGTGCAATAACAGACAGTATCATTGCAACAAGTGAGACAATTCGGAAAAATCCTTTTGGTGAGAGCACTTCGTACATAAGGAGCGCAAGAACAAAGGTAAACGTGACAAAATATGCAAAGTCCACCCATGAACCAACGAGCGTACCTTGTACCGCAACATGACTGAGATATTTTGAAACAAAGCCGACACTGTGAGTGAGATGAAGGACAATCTGAAGGAAAAGAGTGAGAACTGAACCAGAGAACGCTGCAAGAAAAAGTTTTACCAAGCGGCGCTGATCACGAGTGAACGTTGCAACAAGAAATGCAAGGAGTGCCAGTACAAGAATCGTTGCAAATGAATCAAGTGCAAACCCTCGTCCCCATAGTGAGACCGTCACGTTTGCTGATGCGAGACTGCTAACCAATACAAGCACTACCAATGCTCCGAGCATAAGGAGTACTCTACTTCGCGCAAACGAAAGTGACCCTTGGACAAACTGCGCAATAAGCCAGCATGAGACAGCAAGAAATACTGCAGCGTAGAGCAATACACCTTTCACTGCACCAAGCCCACTCCAGGTGCTCGGTAAAAAGAAGAATGGCAAGAGTCCTGCGAGTCCTAAAATAATACTAAAAGAAACGTTCGTAAAAATGCGGATGACTTTTTGATTCATAATGGGACCAGTATACTCCCCGCCCCACCATTGACACAATGGTGAACTACAGGACGATGTTGATAATCCGGCCTGGAATCACAATTACTTTTTTTATTTCTTTCCCTTCGATCAGTTCTACGATACGTGGAAGTACGAGTGCAGCCTGTTCAATCGATTCTTTTGTTGCATCAGATGCAATGACAAGCTCTGCACGAACTTTACTATTGATCTGAACAGCGATAGTAACACTGTCTTCGATCAATAGTTTCTCATCATAGGTAGGCCACGGTGATAGATGGATACTTTCTGTCTCACCAAGTTCATGCCATAGCTCTTCGGTCATGTGCGGAGCAAATGGGGCAAGAGTACGAATAAACATTTTGTATTCTGTATTATTGATTTGTTTTTCTTTCTCCAATTCATTTACAAATATCATAAGTGTAGAAACAGCAGTATTGAATTTAAATGCCTCAATATCTTCAGTAACTTTCTTTATCGTTTTGTGAAGTGCAGTGAGAAGTGATGCAGGGGTAGTACTTTCTGTAATCAAGCTTTGTGCACGCCACACTTTCTCAACAAATCGACGTGTACCCACCAGTCCATCAGTACTCCATGGCACAGTATTTTCAAAAGGACCGATGAACATTTCATACAGTCGAAATGCATCCGCACCAAATGTCTTGATTACGTCATCTGGATTAATGACATTTTTCCATCGCTTGGACATTTTGCGACCGTCTTCTGCAAGGATAAATCCGAGGAATTCAAGTCGTGGAAATGGCTCTTCTGTCGATACAACACCAATATCAAAGAGGAATTTGTGCCAAAAACGAGCATAGATGAGATG
>CAYUDJ010000028.1:0-6230 GCA_964443635.1 uncultured Candidatus Saccharibacteria bacterium
TCCTTTTTTCTCCCTTTCCACGGGGTTATTGCTATAGACGATATAGTAGCAGAATAGCAAAAAAGGGCAATGACCCTCCTTTAGGGCATTAGTTGCTTGAAAAATGCTTTGATGGTGTCCATGATTCCTTCGCCGTTGTTGTTAGAGGCTCGCTTTGATGATGAGTTGCCGGATGATGTGACCGTAGACGTTGCGAGACTATATGCGAGGAGTATTCGTGAGTCCTTGATGTTGCCTTTTGTGCCAGGGAGTTCGGTATATCCAACGCGAACAGGAATACGAAGCATTGTCTTTGCGACAGATTCAATGAGCTGCAAATGACTACCACCACCAATGATGATTGCACCTGCTGGCAGGAGTCCTGATCGGCCAATCTTTTTAAAATATTTATCAATGAGTTCGAAAATATCTGAAAGTCTCGCTTCAACAATCTCATCGAGTTTTTTCTTTGGGACACTTTGGAAAGAGACGACACCAAGTTTGATATTTTCTGCTTCTTCAGGAGTAATGCGAAGACCGAGTGCAATGTCTTTTGTAATATCATTTGATCCAATGCCGAATACGTGGAGTGAAGTGAGTGTGCCGTTTTCATACACTGCCACTGATACAGTCTCAGCGCCAATATCAATGAGCGCACAACCATAGTTACGCTGCAAATCAGTGAGCAAAAGTTTCTCAGTTGCAATAGGGGCTGCAGTAAAGCTCGTGACATTAATACCGGCGTCCCGAGCAACAGCAAGCAAGTCATCAAGATGCTGCGTGAGAGACGTGATAAAAAGTGTCTTTACTTCAAGGCGTAGCCCGTTGATACCCTCAGGGCGGGCAGGAAGCTCCTTGCCATCGACTTTGAACAGAACAGGGAAGGCGTGAAGAATCGATTTATTTTTTATGTCGAGCTTTGCTTCAGCATCCGCGATGGCGTTGTCGATGTCGAGCTTGCTAATGATACTGTCAGCTTTGGTCACAATAGCAGTGCCGAGCGCATATTCTGCCGATAGTCCGACACCTCCGATAGATAGGGACGCATTACGGATGCGATTGCCGCTTTCTCGTTCTGCTTCTTCAATAGCTTTGCGCAGTGCTATCACTGCTTCGTCGCGATTGGTGACGTATCCGTGACGGAGTCCACGACTTGGGACGACGACGCTTGCAAGTACGCGTGGAAGTTGATCAACAGGAGCGCTCGGCTCAGTTACCACAACTCGTATGAGGGAAGTTCCGATATCAATGCCGACGCTAGTTGTTTGTTTTTTCATTGGTTGAAGTAAAAAATGAGAGTAGTTGTTTCTCCTTAGCCTCCATTGTACTACCGTGTGCCATTCCTTTCAAATGCAGCATACTGTGAATGACGATATAGAGCAGGTATGTGTCGTAATCCATACCAAAATCCTTGTACTGTTTTTTCATAACACTGGTGCAGAGGATAATCTCGCCACTATTTTTTTCGAGTTCGAATGAGAGAGTGTTTGGTATGTAGTCCTTGCCTCGTGTTTGCATGTTGATGGTCTGCGCTTTCTTTGGAGTGACAAATGCGATGGATAGTGAATATCGTTTACCGAGGATCTTGTCCTTTAATGCCAAAAACGGCAACGATGGAATCGTGCCGTTTGAGGAAATGCTGAGAGTGTCGGTTTCGATCACTGTCATAGAGATTTACATCTTGCCGAGCTTCTTGAGTTTTTCAACTTCAACGCGTCGTGCGAGACGGCGAACCTTCATGTTCTTCTCTGCGAGCTTTGAGATTGGGCGGATAGCATAGCGGGCGCCTTTGACCTGCGGGATGATACCGCTTTCCTGCATCTTGCGTGAAAAACGACGAATGAGGCTGAGGCCGTTCTCGTTTGGATTGCGCTTTAATTCAATATTTGTGGTTCGTGTCATGTGGCAAGATAGTACCATAGAGGGGATTGGTGTGCAAGAGATATGTCTACAATCGTTCCGGATTCTGCTCAATTTTGTAGGGGAATCGGAGTGAGTCGAAAAATCTGACCAACGGAATCCCTTCTTCCTCTATATAATTCATATCAGTTTTCACAATCCATACCATGAGGACTTTCATGCTGCCCACACTGATGCGCCGTGGGGGCATAGCGACAACATCCATCTCACCAAAGAATTCCTCGATACGTTCGCGGACTTGTTGACGATAGACTTGTGGCACCGTCACTGAGCATTTCAATAATAATCCAAACGGTGGATAGCCGAGCTCTTTGCGCAGTTCAAGTTCGTCATGAATGATGGCGTTTAACTTTCTCATTTCAAGTTGTCGAATGAGTGGGAAGTCGGGATTGCGCGTCATCACGATGACACCTTCGCTTGAGCGTTCATTGCACTCCATCACAAGTCTGAGCATATGTTCAGTTGTATAGAGTGATGGTGTTGAAAGCAGTCGATCAAAAAATGGCACGATAGTGTAGTGAATACCTTTGAGGTATGACAATGCTTTGATGGTGCCAACAATCACTGCAAATTTCATTTGTTGGACATCTCGGATGAGCTCTTCAATCATCTTGCTATCAGGTGTGACGTCGTCATCGATTGCTATCACATGCTCTTCGCCAACTAGATGCATGATTTCTTGCGCAATACTCTCGGTACCGATCGCAACCGGAGTAATATTCCAACTATTGCAGAGCGTGCAAGTATGTGTCGATGGTAGCGTTGATGCACAGTGACTACAGATAAAATATCGCTCACCCGCACCATCTGCAGTTGTGCGTGTGCGCAATACCATCGGCAGCGAACATTCTTTACATATCACTATGGTGCCACAGTCACTACAGCGTGACAGTGGGGCAACACCTTTGCGATTTGTATAGACAAAAATTCTTCGCTTCTTTTTCTGTGCGTGACTGATGAGGTCAGTAGCTTCTGTCGGAAGGACACTGCGATATGGTTCGACTGGTACGATATGGAGTTTCTCTGGAATAAATGATCGCGACAAGTGATTGGCATCGAGTCGTTTCAATGTTTCAAATCGTGGCAGACTATCGCCCCACCATAGTGTCATTTGCAGTTCTCGACAAAAATGCTGGATAAAGACTCGTATATCGATGCCGTAGCGATCCATTGTTTTATAAAAAGTAGAACTTTCGTCTTCGGCAATGACCATGCCGATATCGGTGCGTGGTATGAGCAAATATCCAGGAGTCGCAAATATCAGGAGTGGGCGTTCGCTATTTTTGATCATCGCAAAATGTGAACGGAGATTTTTCTTGGTGACCTTGCTGTGAAATATCACAACATGGTTGGCAATACCTTTTTCCAATCGTGCTTTCCAAAGTTCTAGTGATCGGATTGATGGAGCGACAAAGAGTACACTCTTTTTTTCTGCAAACGCAGAGCGAGTGAGGCGCTTGTAGTTGTCGATGCGATCAGCTTCGATACCAGTGCATACATGTTCTTCAAATATATGTTCAGTTTTGTGTTTGGTGTGGGCGGCCAGGTCAGTGATTTTTTCAGTATTGATATAGTCAAAGATTCCGTGTGATAGCACTGATCCCAGTACTGCGCCTGCAGGAGCCAGTGACTGGAGTGCGGTGATCCGTACTGCTTCGATACTTTTTTCAAAATACGAAAGGTGTCCATATACGGTACCAATTTTTTTTAATGAAAAATTTGCCTGTTTGACTGCAGTCTTTGCCTGAGAGAGGGTCTCTGTTTCTAGTACGATGCCGAGGATCGATCGCTTTCCCATGGGCATTGCGACAAGTGTACCTGCCAAAAGCATCTCATTACTAAAATAAGTGAGAGTATCAAAGGGTATGCCGCGGGCGATAGGGATAATAGTTGCTATATACATAGAGGACACTATACTATTGTACAGCACATGTGGAAACGCTTTACAGCACAAAAAATAGGTATTGATCTTGGTACAACCAATACCTTGGTATTTGTTGCCGACAAGGGTGTCGTCCTCAATGAACCAACGGTTGTTGCGGTAAATCGTGTCACCAAGAAGATTGAGGCTATCGGAATTGAGGCAAAAGAAATGCTGGGCAAAACACCTGACTCTATTGTCGTCTATCGTCCGATGCAAGATGGTGCAATCGCTGACTATCAGATTACCTATGCGATGCTTCGATATTTTATTTCAAAAGCACTTGGTAAAAGTACACTCTTTAAACCAAATGTTCTCGTATCAGTGCCTGCTGGTATCAACTCTACCGAGCGTCGTGCCGTCATTGAGGCGACGATGAAAGCGGGTGCAAAGAGTGCAGTCATCGTCAAGGAAGCAATTCTTGCAGCTATCGGCGCAGGTGTACCGATCAATGATGCACAAGGCTGCATGATTATCGATAGCGGAGGAGGGACGACTGATGTGGCAGTGATCTCGCTTGGTGGCATCGTAGCATCAACGTCAGTGAAATGCGGCGGTAATAAACTCGATCAAGCGATTATCGACTATATTAGACGTACGTATAACGTGGCGATCGGAGACCAGACTGCTGAAGAAGTAAAGAAGACACTTGCAGCTGCATTACCTATCAATCCTGATGTGAAAGGTACCGTCAAAGGCCGAGATATTGTCACTGGTCTACCTATTACACTTTCTATTACTACAAACGAACTCGTGAAAGCGATTGATTATGAATTGAAGCTCATTGTAAAGGCAATCAAGACAGTGCTTGAGCAAACGCCCCCTGAGCTTGCAAGCGACATTATCGATAACGGCATTGTGATGACTGGAGGCACCGCAAGTCTCGCTCATTTACCTGCGCTCATTGAACAGCAGACAGGGATTAAGGTGAAAGTCGCTGATGACCCTGCATACGCAGTGGTTCGTGGGACAGGAATACTCCTCCAGCACCTCGATGACTACAAACGTTCGATAACAGCAAAGCGATCATGATCGATCTTGCACAACACGCACCACAACAAATATTTTTGCTGCAAGGAAATAAACAAGATTTCCAGGAACTTGTTGATCAGTATGCAAAAGAAGGAACACTTGCAGCAATGCTTGAAGCACCTCGATTTACCGTCGAACATGCCCAAGAGCTCGTTGAGTTCAATCTTCAGGAAAATGGTACTGACCGCTGGTATGTTGTGTACTTTCCGGTATTTTCTCCCGATGCAGCACAGGCGTTGTTGAAAACATTTGAAGAACCAGGTGTCGGTATTCATATAGTATTGGTGACACCGTATCCATATATGGTGCCACTGACGATACGATCTCGAGTCGGACTTCTCGTTGCTGATAGTGTAAAAACAGCGGCAGCTACTCTGACAAAAAAAGATGCAGAAGATTTTATAAAAAATGTCCTAGGGGATGATGATATCGATGCAGCAACCAAGCGCGCAGGAGCAGCGAGTGTGCTCGATATGTTTGAAGCGATGACGCGAGGTAATACTAAAAAAGCAAACGCTATCTATAAAGCAAAGGAACTGCTCTTCAAAGCAAACCTTCCGACCAAACAAGTCGTGGAGTATGCAGTCAGTGTTGTGTGGTAATTATGCTATAATCTCTCTCTATGTATGATTTAAATAGTTTCAAAACAGAAGCAACACAGGCCCAAGATTGGCTCGCAAAAGAATATAGTCAACTCCACACTGGTCGTGCTGCGCCAGCATTGCTCGACGGTGTATCTGTTGAAGTGTACGGACAGTATTCGCCATTAAAAAATGTTGCATCTATATCTATCGAAGATCCAAAGACATTGCTCGTATCTCCATGGGACAAATCTGCCATCAAGGATATCGAACGCGCACTCCATGCAGCAAATCTCGGATTCTCTGTTTCTTCAGGGGATGCGGGTGTTCGCGTGATTATTCCTGCTCTGACTACTGAAAGCCGTAATGGTCTCATCAAGATTGCAAAGGAGCGACTTGAAGATGCACGCATCACTGTGAGGAAGGCTCGTGAAGCAGCACTTGATATGCTCAAGGCAGCAGCATTGCCTGAAGATGTAATGCGAACAGCTAAAGATGATGTTCAGAAACTTGTTGATGCATCAAATACTGCTCTTGAGGCAATGTTTAAGAAAAAAGAGACTGATATTTCAAGTTAACTATTATGACCATACTCCTTTTCCTGTTAATCCTGTTGGTGACGGTGCTCGTGCACGAATGGGGACATTTTTTTGCAGCAAAAAAGAGCGGCATGCTCGTTGAAGAATTTGGCTTTGGTATTCCACCGCGATTGTGGTCATGGAAAAAGGGAGAGACACGATATTCGATCAATGCATTACCTATTGGTGGTTTTGTAAAGATAGCGGGCGAGAATGGAG
>CAYUDJ010000029.1:0-1865 GCA_964443635.1 uncultured Candidatus Saccharibacteria bacterium
CCGCAACCGTCCCGTATCGTTTCTTGAACAACATGAAGCGATAGTCATACGTATTTTTGATAAAACCGTACATCCAACGCAATCTTTGTCTAAAAAGTCCCTTGACTGTTGACGGCGGCACTGTGTACACATACGCATCATTGCACTGCTCGATCTTAAAATAGTTTGCATACATGCGCAGAGTGATCTCGTAGTCTTCAGTATTGTAAGCATTCTTGTAAAGACCGATGGTGTCAAATACTTTTTTACGGAAAATAGTGAACGCACCGGCTGCAACGTGCATACCATTCAAGAGAGAGTACACCTTTTTGACAAAGGCCGCCATGTTGTAGTCAGCACGCTGCGCGACTTCGATGATTTTCTTTGGCTGGTATACGACAACTGACGGTGAGACTGCCATTACTTTATCATCCTTGAAGAAATAGGTGACGATACGCTTCAGTGATCCCGGCTCTGCAAATGAGTCAGCGTCGAGACAGCCGACAAACTCACTTGTTGCATTCTGGATACCGAGATTGACCGCTGTATGTTTTCCTCCATTTTCCTTTTTAAAAAGACGAATCTGTGGTGTATCTTTATACTGCTGCATGATCTGCCATGTGTCATCGGTCGAACCATCATCAATAATAAATATCGATAACTTATCCTTGGGATAATCGAGCGCTTGTAATGAGCTCACCGTTGCCTCAACAGTTCTCCCTTCATTCCAGCAAGGCACAATGATTGTAACTGTCGGATATTCATCAATGTGAATATCTTTTTCAGCGCGTTTATATACAATCTCTTTTCGTCGCTCAAAAAACGTTATGAGGATAAAAATCTGTACGTAAACAGCCAAAAAAATCACAATATAGGTTACGAGCTCAGCTGCGTTCATGGCAATAAGAGTAGCATTTTTCAGCTTTTATTTCAATATCCTTTGTTTTAGGGTCAGATGCGCTATACTTTACGGTATGCAACACGAAACAGATACTCAAACCGGCGTCACTCCGGAAAAGAAAGTGAACATCAGTATTCCGGCAGCAATTGTCACCGGCGCAGTTATTATTGCACTGGCACTTATCTTTACCCTCGGCGGCAAAGGGGGTACTCCAAAACAAGAGGGTGCTGCACCTGATACTAACGCTCCAACCCAAGCGCCTGCATCAGTGGTGACAATCCGTCCAACTGACTACGTTCGTGGCAATACCACGTCAGCAGATGTCGCAATCATTGAATACAGTGATAGTGACTGCACCTACTGTCAACGATTTCACCCAACACTCCAGCAAGTAATCAGTGAAGACAAAAATGTCGCATGGGTATATAGATTCTTCCCTCTTTCTATTCATCCAAATGCATACACCGAGTCTCTTGCCCTCAAATGTGCCGCTGATCTTGGAGGCAATGATACTTTCTGGAAGTATCTCGATACCGTTATCAATGTAACCCTCAATGCTGACGCAAAAAGCAATGTCGCACTCACTACCTATGCGACTGCAGAAGGTATTGACGCTGCAACATTCAAATCATGCATCGCAAACCCTGCGACCAGTGCTGCAATTGATGCCGACATGGCAGAAGCGCAGTCTATCGGCGCACAAGGCACTCCCTATAGCATCGTCGTGAATCTCAAGACTGGTAAACAGATTGCAATCCCTGGTGCATACCCTATCGAGGATGTGAAGGATGCAATTGAAAGTGTGAGATAAATAACTTCTCCGAGTAAATAAAAAACCTCTCCACGATGGAGAGGTTTTTTATATTTAACTAGTCAAAATAATTTCTGAGTCGCTGGATGCGATCATTCTGACGAAGTCGTTCGTGGACTTTGGCTTCAATCTGACGAATACGTTCGCGAGTGACACCAAACTCCTTCCCTACTT
>CAYUDJ010000029.1:1965-6103 GCA_964443635.1 uncultured Candidatus Saccharibacteria bacterium
TTGGCTTCAATCTGACGAATACGTTCGCGAGTGACACCAAACTCCTTCCCTACTTCCTCAAGTGTGTGCTGCACACCATCAATGAGTCCGTAACGCATTTCAAGGATACGTTTTTCCTTTGGAGAAATCTCCTCGAGAACACTGCGGATCGCATCGGTGAGCATTCGACGACTGGCCTCCTGGTCAGGGCGAAGAATCTTGTCATCAGGAATGAACTCTCCGAATGTACTCTTGTCATCATCGTCTCCGATTGGCTGCTCGAGTGAGCGAGTCTCCTGGTTGATCTGTTCGATGACATGTACTTTTTCTACTTCGATTCCCATCTCTGTGGCAATCTCTTCTGCAAGCGGTTCACGTCCGAGGTCTTGACCAAGACGACGAAGTACCTGCTTGTATTTGGAAATAGTTTCCACCATGTGTACTGGGATACGAATCGTACGGGACTGGTCTGCCAATGCACGAGTGATCGACTGACGAATCCACCAGGTCGCATAGGTTGAGAACTTGAAGCCTTTGGTATGGTCGAACTTTTCAACCGCTTTAAAGAGCCCAATGTTACCTTCCTGAATCAAGTCGAGCAACGTGAGATCTGCAGTACGATTTGCGTATTTCTTTGCAATTGATACCACAAGACGAAGGTTTGAACGAGCAAGTAAGTTTTTTGCCTCATCATCCCCTGCAATAATACGGATCGCGAGTTCCTTTTCCTGCGCGCCATTGATAAGCGGATACTGTCCGATATCTTTAAGGTACATCTGTACAGAACTAAAGCTGTGACTATCTTTCGTATATTTTGAAAGATCCTCAGTGCTATCAATATCAAGGAGGTTTCCACCTTCAAGAACGTCGACGCCAGCAGTGCTGAATTTCTCATACAGTTCATCGAGAAACATAATGTTGTTCTCAATATCTGGGAATGTCTTCAAAATCTCATCATAGGTGATGAAGCCGCGCTTCTTCCCTTTCACAATGAGCTCTTCTGATCGAACCTCAAGTTCGCGAAGTTTCTTTTCAGTATTGACCTCACGACGACTGCCAGGCTGACCTGCGTGTCGGATAGTGATTGGCTTTGGCTTTACCTTTGGTTTTGCCGGAGCAACAACAACTTTCTTTTTCGGAGCAACTTTTGTTTTCGGCGTTACTTTTTTTACTGGAGTTTTTGCAACTACTTTTTTCGCTGCTTTTGGAATAGGTTTCTTTGAAACTTTTTTGGTTGAAGGAGTCGCCTTTTTGGCTACTTTTTTAACGGTCTTTGGTTTTATTTGTTTTTTGGTGGGCATAAAAATGTACGTACGGTCAATGATTGCTAAAAATTGTCTTTTTGTCAATCACTCATCAATCAGAACCTGACTGATGAATATGGCGAGAGCGGTTGAGTTCTTGGAGTTTGCCAAGCAATATGCTGGTCTGAGCATCGTCACTTGCGCGTTCGGCTGCGGCAAGTTCTTGAGTGTACTTGCTTCGTACAGCTGAATAGAACATATCACGGATCTTTGCGGCAAGCTCGATCGCTAGTTTGTCACGATCGGCCGAATCAAGTGTTGCATAGTCACGCTCGATCGTTGCCATCGCAAGAGAGAGTTTTTGTTCATCAATCTCAGGAAAAACAAACTTCTCTAAATCAAATGCTAATGTTTGCAGTGATGACTCTTCACGAGTTGTGGTATCACTCGGAAATCGTTTTGCAAGTGCAATGAACCGTTGAGGGATTGTAATATCGTCACTTTCTCTCTTTGATTCAGGTGCAGTCACTGCGCTAGATTGAACAGGCGTCTTACTGACAAACAGTGCGAGTTCTTTGAGCACTTCATCAGCAGATACATTGATATCTTTTGCAATGGCCTCGATATAGAGCTTTTGTTCAACAGGAGACATAACACGAGAGAGAAATGGGAAGAGTCGTTCCTTGATACTCTGCACGAGTACATGAGGAGAGAGTGCTTTACCATGCAAGATGTTGAGCTCATGGATGATGAAATGTTTGCTGTGCTGCAAGAGTTCTTTCCATTTGTCTTTGCCTTCTTTGAGTAGAAAGTCCGCAGGGTCAATTCCCTCAGGTAATGGTACAACTTTTGGATTCATACCGAGCGTGAGTGCGACAAGTGCAGCACGATCGAGTGCCTTCTGCCCTGCCCTATCTCCATCAAATGCGAGAAAAAGGTGAGGAGTCAGACGCGCAATAACAGAGAGATTGCTTGTCATGTCTTCTGCCATGGTTTCTGATACAGCAGTACCACTTGTTGCAACGGTATTCCGAAATCCATTCTGGTGTGCAAGCAACGCATCCATCTGCCCTTCTACCAAGATTGCAAACCCTGCTTGTCTGATTGTTGTCTTTGCTTTGTCAAAACAATAGAGGATGCGTGACTTTTGAAAGACTTCTGTTTCAGGACTATTGAGATATTTTGGTGCTTTGTCATCCCCTGCTTCTTTGTCTTCAGGAAACAATCGTCCGGAAAATCCAACGATGCGACCACTCGCATCAGCGAGCGGAAACATGATTCTTTTTCGGAATCGATCGTAATACCCTTTTTCAGTTTTCTTCACGAGTCCTGCGCGCTCGGCAAATGCCATCTGATCTTTTGATAGTGAATTCGTCGAAACAAAATGCCATTCGTCCGGTGCGTAGCCGATACGAAAACTTTTGATAGTCTCAGCAGTGATGCCCCGCTTCGCAAGGTATTCCTGCACAACGGCATTTTTCATCAGTTCATCTTGATAACGAAGCGTTGTATCCTCAAGTATGTCATAGAGCGGATCAGCACTCTCTCGGTGCTCAGTGGTGCGCGTGAGAACAACACCTGCACGATCAGCGAGAATCTTCAGCGCACCTTTACGGTCAACACCTTCAAACTGCTCCACAAAGGTGAAAATATCTCCCTTTGCTCCGCACCCGAAGCAATAGTAAAGTCCCCGGTCTGGTGAGACCGAAAACGATGCTGAGCGTTCGTTATGGAACGGACACTTTGCTTTGAACTGACCACCTGCCGGCGTAAGGGTGATGTAGGTCGAGAGAACGTCGGTGATAGGTAGTCGGTCCTTGATAGTCTCGAATACCGTAGACATGATTATTCTTTCGGAGAGTTATTGACGTCCAGAGCGCTACTGTTGCCGAAACCGGTACCAGCTGGGATAAGTCGTCCGACAGTAACATTTTCCTTGAGACCTCGGAGGTTATCAACACCACCTTTGACAGCGTTTGCGATAAGTACTCGGTTGGTGTTTTGGAATGACGCTGCTGAGATCCAACTCTTTGCTGCCAATGCAGTCTGAGTGATACCGAGAATCAGTGTGTCGCCCTTTGCTTCACGGAGTCCTTGTGTCTTCATACTTGCATTTTCATCCATGAGTTCGGTCACCTCGATGACTTCACCTGGGGAGAACGATGTGTCTCCTGCATCCTTTACCTTGCGACGTGAGAACATCTGACGGATGATGATTTCCAAGTGCTTTCGAGCGATTGATGCACCCTGAAGTTCATACACTTTTGAAATTTCACGAATGATGTAGTCCTCTGCCATTTCACGGCCTCCGTATTTGTAGACATCATCGATATCTGCAGATCCGTCAGTGAGGAGTTCACCTTTGACGACTTCCTGTCCAACCTTGACGATTGGCATACGGCGCATCATGACTGCATAGTCAACAGATTCCTTGGTTGTTTCCAACTTCTCAGACATGACGGTAATGATTTTCTCACTACCATTTTCCTTGATCTCAAGAACGGTACCAGAATACTTTGCAACAACTGCAGGATTCTTGATTGTTCGGCATTCGAAGATTTCTTCGACACGTGGGAGACCAGCAGTGATGTCCACCCCTGCCAGACCTCCGGCGTGGAAGGTACGAAGCGTGAGCTGTGTACCTGGTTCACCGATAGCTTGTGCGGCAACGATACCAACTGATTCACCCTTATCCACCATATGGTTGCGACCGAGATCGAGACCATAACACTTTCGACAGATACCGTAGACTGTCTTACAGGTCAGTGGAGTGCGGATGAATACTTCAGTCACACCTTTTTCTTCGATGAGCATTGCCTCGTTACGAGTCAATACATGACCTTTCTTGAAGAGCACGGTACCATCAGCAGTTGCAACATCTTTTGCAAGAGTGCGTCCGTTGATATTCTTTGAAA
>CAYUDJ010000030.1:0-3342 GCA_964443635.1 uncultured Candidatus Saccharibacteria bacterium
ATGGCAAAGATGAGCAATGTCGTGAAAATATATGACGACAGTGTACGCTTTGGTGGAGTGTTTTTTGGAAGGTTTTGAGGTGCGGGTGGCTGTTTGGACATAGAGGTTTATTATACACAAAAATGGTACCATTACTCTATATATGGAATACCTCCGTAACAAAAAGGCGACATTTGACTACCAACTCGAGGACTCCTACGAGTGCGGTATCGAATTGCTCGGTACCGAAGTCAAATCAGTGAAGCACAATCACGGTTCCCTTTCAGGTGCCTATGTATCGATCCTTGGTGGCGAGCTCTACCTGCTCGGGGCGCATATTCCCGCATGGCAAGAGAAAAACGTACCGGATACCTATGACCCCTACCGCTCACGAAAACTGCTGGTTAAAAAGAAAGAGTTGTTCGGATTAAAAAAGGCACATGATACCAAAGGATTGACACTCATTCCTGTATCATTGTATGGTAAAGGCAGCCTGGTGAAACTGCAGATTGCAGTTGCAAAAGGTAAAAAGAACATTGATAAACGAGCAACCATCAAAAAGCGTGATCTCGATAGAGAAATGCGCAGAGATGGCGCCCAATAAATGGGACTGACAGGTTTCGATAGTTTGAGTATGCGACAGGTACGCATGCCGGGTATGAACGTAACACTGTTACCATTCGTTCACACAGATAACTGTAGCAAGTTCATCTAAGGTAAAATCACCGTTTTATACGGCTGGTTTTGCTCCAGCGTTCGCCTAATTTAGGTCAACCTGGTGTCGAATGTTTTGACTTCCGATAAAAACATTCGGCAACATTCATCGGAATAGGCAGCACTGTGCGCTTTCACAGTACACCGAATACACAAGAGCTCGGTGAATGATCATTTTGCACATGAAGAGATCTCTCACTTAAACACAACATGACGCTATGCATGTAGACCTATCTGTCCGCTCATTCTACACGGGGCTTCGATGCCCCCAGTTCCACAACTATTGACTTTTTACTGATAAAAAGGATAATGCTGACAAATCACTTTATATGGGAAAATATATGAAACTTTTACATTTTGTAGAGGAGCCTTCAAAAGGGCATCTCATCAAAGCATGGACCGAACGAATGAAAGAAAATCCAAGCTGGGACTATAGCGATCGTATTGAAAGACTGTGCACTGAAACAGGCACGGTAATAACTGACTATATTTCTGAACAAGAATATAAGGTAATCCTAAAAAAGGCTCGATTGGCTACTGTTAAAATTCTTGCTGAGTGGTTTCAACGAGGAGATACTCGCTGTTCTCAGAGACTAAATTCCTATCTGAAAATCCTTGATATCACCCCAAAAGAGGCGGGTATCCAAGGAAAAAGACTCATCAGTTTTCACAACATGTTTTCGTAATAATAAGCGGCACCTGCCGCTTATTTACTTTTTATACTCACCAATCTTTGTCCGTAGGATCTTGTATGCGAGTGCGGGTACTCCGCATTGTTTCCCCAGCCATTCTGCAAGCGAGCGCATATAGGTTCCCGATGAAGCGCGAATGCGAATTGTTGCAACAGTCACCTCTGTATCTTCTTTCAAATATTGTTCCCAACCTATAACAGATTCTTCTTGTCTGAAATCTCCTTCTACCTTCTTAATATCATCAATGATCTGCCGAGTAAGCAGTGCAATCTTTTCATGTCGCACTGACACAAGCTCCGCCTCAAATACAGTTATTTTCTTTTCCGGCACGCTCACTTTTTTTCCCTCACGTGCATAGGTAAACAATGCCTTCCCTTCTACTGGCACTGACGAATAGAGTGGATACGGCAATTGCTTGATATCTTTCATTTTGTGAATTCCTTTTTCAATATCATCTGAGGCGATGACAGCAATATTTGTATCAGTGATGAGCCCGAGTGGGTCAAGCGTATCAGTCGCAATACCAAACAACACTCCTACCTCATACTCCTTGGGAAGTCCGAGCAATGTGTCCTTCTTAAATCGATCATCGCCAGCAAGAACGAGTACGAGTCCTTCCGCCATCGGATCAAGTCTCCCAGCATAGGTGAGCTTGGTTGACGCATCAAGATTATTCTCTGCTCGAAACCGTTCAAGGAGTACTGCCAATGTCTCACCGCGCATTTTCTGGACTGGAAATATCCCTGAAAATGATTGACTGGAAGGTGTTTTTCCGGTATGATGAGTGTTCATTACCACACCATACTAGTTTTGAAGGAACGAATCAACAAACAAATCCGTGCGACCGAACTCCGCGTCATTGATGACGAAGGAGTAAGTCTCGGCGTCATGTCACTCTCTGATGCCCTCGCAATGGCAGAAGAGCGAGGAGTTGATCTCATCGAGATCACCCCAAATGCAGTACCCCCGGTTGCAAAACTGATGGAATATGGCAAATACCTCTATGAACTCAAGAAAAAGCAGCAAAAGGCCAAGGCTGGTGCAAAAGCGTCTGAAACCAAGTCAATCCAGATCAAGGTTGGTACTGGCGACCACGATCTCGAACTCAAGGCCAAAAACGCCTCAAAATGGCTCAAGGAAGGCCATCGTATCAAGGTTGAGCTGTACCTGCGTGGTCGCTCAAAAGGCATGGATGACGCATTTCTCCGCGAACGACTTGACCGGGTCTTGCATTTTGTGACAGAACAGTATAAGATTGCTGAACCTCACAAGCGCTCCCCCAAGGGGCTCGCAGTGGTCATCGAACGAGACAAAAGTTCAAAATAACCCTTATATGGCAGTAAAAACCAACAAATCATATAGCAAGCGCCTCAAGGTCACCAAGACCGGCAAAATCATCGGCCGTACACCAGGTTTCAACCACTTCAATGCGAAGCAATCTCGTGTGAAGCAGCTTGCTGGAAAGAAAGGTCAGGAATTTGCGATGACTCCAAAGGATTTCACACAGTTTTTACCACATCACAGTTAATTTTTAATACAGATATATGACACGAGTAAAAGGAGGACAAAATGCACTAAAGAGACGTAAAAGCGTTCTTTCGATGACGAAAGGGTACCGTTTCGGCCGCTCTACCAAGGAACGTCAGGCAAAGGAAGCAATCTTCCACGCAGGTACCTACGCATTTGCACACCGCCGCGACAAGAAGAGCGACAAGCGCCGTCTCTGGCAGGTACAGATCAATGCTGCAGTTCGATCCCTCGGCATGACCTACTCCAAGTTCATCGATGTCTTGAAGAAAGGAAACATCGAAGTCGACCGCAAGATCCTCTCCGACATCGCAAACAACAAGCCTGAGACTTTCAAAAGAATCTACGAACAAGTAACGAAATAATAAAAAATCTCTCACTTAGTGAGAGGTTTTTTATTATTTGAACTTAGTTATGACTCTCAACAAAA
>CAYUDJ010000030.1:3442-5956 GCA_964443635.1 uncultured Candidatus Saccharibacteria bacterium
GGTGAGAGTGGAGGGGTGGGGAGGAAGGCAGTGCAGCGCTTTCCAGTGAGGGGTGAGAACAGTTGGTCTTTGAGACAGGTGACGATAGCAGGGGTGGAGGTTCCTCCTCCGCCTCCTCCACTGGTACGTCGGGTGACTTCCCAAGAGAAGGTTGCAGGTGATGCATCAGTGTTGTTTGAGGTGTCGATTGCTCTAACAGAGAAGGTATGTGTTCCTGGAGAGAGAGTTGGGGTGGTGTATGGAGAGGTGCAGGAAGTGAAGGATGAGGAGTCGAGGGAGCATTCGAAGGTTCCGTCTTCGTTTGAGGTGAAGGTGAAGATGCCGATGGAATTGGTGGTTGAGGAGATGGAGAGGGTGGTGGAGGGTGGGGTGGTGTCGGGGATAATCACTGCAGTCGGTGTTGTCGTTGCAATACTTGAAGCATTCCCTGTCCCCACACTGTTGATTGCCGATACCCGGAAGTCATACCCAGAATCATTCGTGAGACCAGTGACCGTAGCAGTGGTAGTTGTTCCTGTACCATCACTGAATGTCGTCCAGCTTGAGTCAGCTGAAAGTTTGTATTCAACAATATAGTCAGTCAGTGATGCTCCACCGTTTGAGGATGGTGCAGACCACGAGAGCGAAACTTCAGTATCACCAGCGGTTGCAGAAAGGGACAGTGGCGCTGATGGAATGGTCGGGGATGTCACAAAGCTCTGACCAGTTGATGTTGTGGTATTCGTGGTGGTATCAGTTGAGATCACCTGATAATAGTATGTCGTGTTTGCGGTGAGGCTTGAGAGAGTGACCGAGTGGGAGGTCACTCGAGGACTGGTGTCAGTCTCGCTTGTCGTGGTGCCGTATGACATGGTGGTGCCATAGGAGACCTGGGAAGATGCGAGCTCATCGGTCGTCCAGGTGATGGTGGCAGAGGTTTGGGTGATGGATGTTGCGGTAATAGAGGAAAGGAGTGGCGCATCGCTGTCGGCAGCAACTGAGAAGGAGATGGTGTAATCGCTTGCATTCACATTAGATGCCCCATCGACACATTTCACGTAATAGATGTAGCTGGTTGCGTTGGTCAGACCGGAGACGGCTGTGCTGTGGAGGTGCTGTTTGTCGTACCAAATGAAGTCATCGAATCATATGCGGTGCCGGGAGATGTGCTGTATTTGCAGACAGCAGACTCGTTGGTTGAAAGGGTGAGGTTGGTCGACGTGGTGTTGTATACCAGTGTTCCTGAAGGAGCACCTGCGGAGCGGACAGGTGCAGTGTTGTCGACCGTGACGACGACGGATGAAGAGGTTGTCGTATTGCTTGCCGCATCACGTGCGACTGCGGTGAGGGTATGAGACCCGTCACTCGTAGTGGTCGTATCCCAGGTGATGCCATAGGTGGAGGTCGTGTCTTCTGACTGAAGGTTGGAGCCATCGAGTTTGAACTGGACACCACTGATGCCGATGTTGTCGGAGGCTGTTGCAGAGACAGTAACAGAACCTGAGACCGTGCCGGCAGAAGGAGTTGTGAGAGAGACAGAAGGAGCACTCGTGTCAGCACTGACACTAAATGAGATAGTATAATCAGTTGCATTGATATTGGATTGTGTGTCAGAACATTTCACGTAATAACTATAACTTCCTCCATTCGAAAGCCCGGTGACTGCTGTCGAATGAGACGTGCCATTAGTGGTACTAAATGAAGTCATAGAGCCATAACTGATGCCGGGAGAGGTGCTGTATTTACAGGTTGCTGATTCGTTTGTAGTCAAAGAGATAGTCGTGCCTGTAGTACCAATCGATAGAGCACCAGATGGTGCAGCTGCTGAACGGACCGGTGCTGTATTATCTATTGTGATAGTCACCGATGAAGATGTTGTAGTATTCCCTGCTGCATCACGCGCAACCGCAGTCAATATATGACTACCATCACTGACACCGGTGGTGTCCCAACTGATGCTGTATGCGGATGTAGTGTCTTCGGATTGAAGATTGGAACCATCCAACTTGAACTGGACGCCACTCACTCCTATGTTATCCGTTGCGTTCGCAGAAACAGATATTGTTCCTGAGACAGTACCTGCAGAAGGAGCCGTAAGAGAAACAGATGGCGCAGTGGTATCAGCTGGAGGAATAGTTGTTGCAGTGTCGGTTGATGATGCCTCTCCTACCCCGTTGATATTTGCTGTTAAGACCCGAAAATCATAACTCAAACTGTTAGTCAGGCCTGTGACCGTAGCAGTTGTATTTGTACTGACTCCATCAGTGAATGTCGTCCATGATGAATCGCTGGAGAGTTTGTATTGGATGGTGTAGTCGGTGATTGACGACCCTCCGGTTGAAGATGGCGCAGTCCAAGAAAGAGAAACTTCGGCGTTACCTGCAGTTGCATCAAGATTTGTTGCTACCCCTGGATAAATCAGACCAAGTGCATTATTCGTAATAGTGACCATGCGACCCTCAACTGTTTTCAAACCTCCGTAACTCCAATGGTACGCATCATCTTGTGCTGCCCCCGTTGAATCGACAACATATA
>CAYUDJ010000031.1:0-5797 GCA_964443635.1 uncultured Candidatus Saccharibacteria bacterium
CTGAAAAAACTGAAGTCACCTTCGTTGATGGTCTTTTCACTGCAAAGGGTCCACTTGGAACACTCACACGTGCATTTGACGATGTGGTTACATTTACCATTGCAGACGGCATGATTACCTTCGCACAGAAAGGGGATACTCCATATGCTCGCGCAATCTGGGGAACATATGCTTCACACGTGAAGAACATGATTGCAGGGGTAAATACTCCGTATGTAAAGAAACTCATCCTCGAAGGAGTTGGTTTCAAGAGTGAAGTAAAAGGAACAGAGCTTCACCTCGCACTTGGATTTTCTCACCCTGTTGTTGTATCAATCCCAGAAGGATTGACGGTGACTGCAGAAAAGAACAACATTACCATCACTGGTATCGACAAAGAAAAAGTTGGTCAGTTCTCAGCAGCTGTCCGCGCGATGAAGAAGCCAGAACCATACAAGGGGAAAGGATTCCATTATCATGACGAAGTTGTCCGACGCAAGGCCGGCAAGAAGACTGCATAATCATTTACCACTATATGTCTACATCAACAGCACAACAGAAAAGACTCCGCCTCAAGCGCAAGATTCGCGCAAAGATCAATGGCACTGCAGAACGACCACGTTTGTGTGTATTCCGCTCGAATACTTCTATGTATGCACAGCTTATTGATGACACAACTGCAACTACTATTGCAGCTGCAAATGATATGACTGCCAAGGGAACAAAGCTCGAAGGAGCAGTTGCAACCGGCAAAGCGCTCGCTGCTCTCGCGAAGGCAAAAGGTATCACTGCAGTTGTCTTTGATCGCGGAGGCTTCAAGTATGCCGGACGTATCAAGGCGCTTGCTGACGCAGCTCGTGAAGCCGGACTCGAATTTTAACCAAAATATTTAACAGCAGTATGACTACACCAACCTCAACAACTCCATCATTCACTCCTTCAGCTCGACCACAGCGCTCTTCTGGCCCAGGAGGTGATCGTCGTCCTCGTACTGGTCGCCCAATGGGGGATCGCGTCAAAGACGTTGACCAAAAGATTCTCGACATCCGTCGCGTAACACGTGTGGTTGCTGGTGGACGCCGCATGAGCTTCGCTGTATCAATGATCATCGGAGACAAAAAGGGTGTAGTTGGTGTTGGTACTGGAAAGGGAGGGGATACTGCACTTGCAATTGCAAAGGCTTTGAAAGATGCAAAGAAAAATGCAATCAAAATTAAGTTCACCAAGACTCACTCTATCTCACATGACGTGTCTGCAAAATACTGCGCATCTCGCGTAACATTGTTCCCAAACAATGGTAAAGGGCTTGTACTCGGTGCAGCACTCCGCGACATTGCAGTACTCTCTGGTATGAAAGACGTATCAGGAAAGGTTCTCTCAGGTAGTAAAAACAAGCTCAACACAGCACGCGCTGTAATCGAAGCTCTCGCTGAAGTCTCTACTCCTCACATTTTTGGAAAGCCTGAAGCAGCTCCTGTAGCAGAAGCATCAAAAGAAGTTGTAAAATAATTATATGATTGAACTTAAACGAACAAATAAAAACAAGAAAGGGAAGACTGTCGGTCGTGGTGGAACACGCGGAAAGACATCTGGTCGTGGTACCAAAGGTCAAAAGGCACGTTCTGGTCACCGTATCCGTCCTGAAATCCGTGATGCGATCAAGAAGCTTCCAAAACGACGCGGACGTGGCAAGAATATGAACAAGGCATTCCAGATCAAACCTGCAGTAGTCAACATTGCAAAGCTTGCAGCGACCTATTCAGCTGGTTCATCAGTTACTCCAGCTATTCTCCTCGCATCTGGGCTTATCCGTCGCTCAGGTGGTACAATCCCTGCAGTGAAGGTCCTTGCAGCGGGTGAAATCACTCACGCACTCTCCATTCACGACTGTCAGGTCTCAGCAGCAGCAACCGCAAAGATCACAGCTGCTGGTGGTACCGTCAACTAACGTATCCCCTCACGAGTCATGCATTCATTTTTCCGAAAAATCAAAACACTCTTCACTGACTCATCACTTCGCAACAAGATATTGTTTGTGATTGGGGTGTTTTTCATTTTCCGATTCCTTGCAGCGATCCCGGTTCCAGGTGTTGATACTGCTCGTCTCAACGAATTCCTTTCAGGAAATCAGTTCCTTGGTCTCTTCAACCTCCTCTCAGGTGGAGGACTTTCAAGCTTCTCTATCGTGATGCTTGGTGTTGGACCATACATCACTGGTTCGATCATCATGCAACTCCTTTCAATGATGAGTCCTTCCGTCAAGGAAATGATGCAGGAAAATGGGGAAGCAGGTCGTCGCAAGTTCAACCAGTACGCACGTCTCATTTCAGTACCAGTTGGAGCGCTCCAAGCATTTACCTTTATCAAATACCTTCAGAGTCAGGGAGCTATTGGTGCGCTTTCAGGTGGTGCGCTCGTCACCAACGTCATCATCATCCTTGCTGGTTCAATGCTCCTCTTGTGGCTTGCTGAGCTCATCAACGAATTCGGTATTGGTAACGGTACATCACTGGTCATCATGGCTGGTATCGTTTCGCAGATCCCTGCAAAGATTTCACAATTTTTATACACATTTACTATCGACCAGCTCCCTGTTGTACTCGTCTACCTTGCAATTGGTTTCCTTGTCATCGCAGGTATCGTCTATATCTACGAGGCTGAACGTCCGGTCAAGGTTACCTATGCCCGTCAGGTTCGCGGTATTCGAACGCTCGGTGGCAACGATAGCTACCTCCCACTTCGCCTCACCCAGGCAGGTGTGATGCCGATCATCTTCGCATCTTCAATGCTTCTCTTCCCACAATTTCTTGCAGGGGTATTTGTAAAATCAACATCAGCTACTCTTTTGAGTATCGGTCATGGTCTTACTTGGTTCATGCAGAACACAGTGCTCTATTCAGTCGTGTATTTCCTCCTCGTTGTCTTCTTTACCTACTTCTACACTGCAGTCACTTTTGATCCAAAGCAAATCTCTGACAACCTCCAGAAGAATGGTGCATTCCTTCCAGGAACTCGCCCAGGTGAGGCAACCAATGTTACTCTCGGCAACATCGTCAGTCGCATCACACTTGTCGGATCACTCTTCCTCGGTATCGTTGCAGTACTTCCGACCATCGTCCAAAGTGCAACTGGCATCACAGCATTCGCAATCGGCGGTACATCTATTCTCATCACGGTATCGGTTGTCATTGATCTTATCCGTCGAATTGATGCTCAGGTGGCAATGCATGAATACTAATAAAAAAACGGCCTAGGCCGTTTTTTTATTAGTATTCATGTGCTGGCTGGACCCCCTCTTAGGGGCCAGGCAGTGCAACGAGTATCATTATTCTAATTTGCTATACTTATTTTATGAAAACGAATGCATATATCTTCATCGGTCAGTCAGGCTCCGGCAAGGGGACACAGGCGGCTCTTCTTGATCAAAAACTCCAAGCAGTAAAGCCCGAGGATAGATTGCTCCATCTCGAAACCGGAACCCTCTTCCGCTCATTCATCCAGACGTCGTCATTCACCGCACAGCAAACCAAATCTTTTATTGATAGAGGGATGATCCCGCCGTCATTTATTGGGGTGCATGTGTGGAGTCATGAACTCATTGCGCAATACGATGGACAAGAACAAGTGATCATCGACGGTGCGCCGCGTGTGTCGGATGAAGTACCGGTGCTGCTCTCAGCTGCACGATTTTATGATTGGAAACTCAATGTTGTTTTTATCAATGTCGGTGACACATGGGCGAATGAGCGACTTGTTGCTCGTGGTCGCACTGATGACCTTGATGAGGCAGATCGCACCAGTCGCATCGCGTGGTTCCATGATTCGGTCATGCCGGGCATCACACTATTGCAGCAGAGTCCTGATATACAGTTCATCACAGTAAACGGTGAGCGTGCGATTGCAGATATTCATGCAGATATCTGTACCCAGCTTGGCCTATGATCATCATCAAGACACCAGAGGAAATAGCAAAGCTTCGCGAAGGCGGTCCCGTGCTCGCGCGTATTTTGCGTGAGGTCGCAGCTGCAGTTGCACCAGGGGTGACCACCAAGATGCTCGATGACCTCGCTGCTGCATTGATTGCAGAAGCAGGACACAAAGCCGCATTTCTCGGCTACAAGCCCGAAGGTGCACGCAAACCATATCCGGCAAGTCTCATCACGTCAGTCAATGCAGAAGTCGTCCATGGTATTCCAGGCAGCTATGTATTGAAAGAAGGGGACATCATTGCGCTCGACCTCGGCCTCAACTATCACGGCGTATTTCTTGACCATGCAGTCAGTGTGGGTGTGGGAGCAATCTCCGCGAAAGACAAGGAGCTCCTCGCCGTGACCAAGTCAGCGCTTGATGAAGGTATTGCTGCTATCACACCTGGTGGACATGTCGGGGACATCGGTTACGCGATTGAAAGTTATGCAAAGCCCTACAAGCTCGGCATCGTCCGAGATCTCTCAGGTCACGGTGTTGGTCGCCACATTCACGAAGATCCCTATGTGCCCAACTATGGCAAAAAGGGGAAGGGGGAGAAACTTGTGCCCGGCATGGTCATTGCAATCGAGCCGATGTTTACCTGTGGCACGGATCAGGTGTACACGCTCGCTGATGGGTACACTATCAAAACGACTGACAACTCCCGATCCGCACATTTTGAGCATACGGTATTGATTACTGAAGAAGGGGCGGAAGTGTTGACGGTATAGGTCCCCGAAAGGGGATTTTTTTTGGTATACTGGTGCTATATGAAAAAAACAAGATTTCTAAAATTTTTCTTTAGCACAGCCATTATTTTTTTTTGGATTGATTGTATTTCCTGTTTCGGCTTACGCGACAACCTTTTTACAGGATTCGTTCACCGGCACCACAATCGACACGTCAAAATGGACAGAAATAGACTCCCAGGCAGGAGGAACCGTCGGTGATGTACAGCAGAATGGAGTCTTAACTGTTGGAAATAGTTCGACTCCTTCTACGGGAAGCAAAGTGCTTGTTTCTGCTGCTAATTTTAGTTCAGAGTATATTGAAATATCAGCAGTTGTTACGAGTTCTTCAAGCCCTATGATCGGATACGGAGATCGTGTCTATAATGCGGGAGGTAATAAAGCGTATCTTTTGTACTTAGATGAAACTAATAACTTGTACGGGTTGGTGTGGAATAGTACTGTACTACAAACGAGTGTTAGTTGCGGAGCTGGTGTCAGTGGTGCGACATACAAAATGAAGGTGACAAGTACCGGTTTTGAAATTTATCAAAATAGCTCGCTGGTGTGTACTGTTACACCGAATAGTCTCTATCTCGTAGATAATAAACCTATCTTTTTTCAAGGAATCAATAGTACCGTTAGTACATTTGATGATGCATTGGTTACAGGAGATGCTGCACTGCTTCTTCCTGGGGCGCCGACAGATCTTACGGTAATTCCTGGAGTAGGACAGCTTACTATTTCCTGGACAGCTCCAAGTCTTCGGGGTTTTGGAGGAGTCAGTGACTATGTCGTAGAATACAAACTTTCAACTGATTCTGTGTGGAGTGTATTTTCAGACGGTACTTCTACTTCTACATCGACCTCAATTACTGGTCTCACCAACGAGCTCAGTTATGATGTGAGGGTAAGTGCGGTAAATACTGCTGGAACTGGGCCAGTAAGTGGTACGATGAGTGGCACTCCTTCGTTGATAGTAACCATGCTTTCAGATTCGTTCACCGGCACCACAATCGACACGTCAAAATGGACAGAAATAGACTCCCAGGCAGGAGGAACCGTCGGTGATGTACAGCAGAATGGAGTCTTAACTGTTGGAAATAGTTCGACTCCTTCTA
>CAYUDJ010000032.1:0-5579 GCA_964443635.1 uncultured Candidatus Saccharibacteria bacterium
CGCTAATATTTTCTTCTATGCAATCATTCACCGACATCATTGCGCGTCTCAAGGTAAAAATTGATGCGAAGAATAGTGAAAAGGATGCAATCATTTTTTGTATCAAAGAGATTGTTGGTGTGACAATGTCACCCGAAGCTATTACATATAAAGACAGTGCTATTCGTATCACTGCTCCAGCAACGCTCAAGATGGCAATCCAGTTAAAACAAAAGCCTCTGATAGAGGCTTTTGCGGTGCGAGGTATAAAGGTTGTTTCAATACACTAAATTATTCAAGAGTGAGTGGTTGTTCAACTGTTGCTTTTGATGAAATACTGTTGGTACCAATAACACGGAAGGTGTAACTCCCTGGTAGATATCCGTAATCTTTAGGGGTGAAAGTAAAACGAAATGGAGAAGAAAGGGTGGTCACATAGTTACTACCAACATATACATCGACTGACTGTAAAGGGTTGGTGCCATTTGTAGAAACCGTAATACTCGCTGTATCTGTAGTCTTCATCGTTGAGTTGAGACCAGAAATAGTGATTGCTGTGGTGTCATAAGGTGAAGTCGTCATATCGACCGCCCCTGTGACAGGATATATTCCTTGGTTGGTTGCCCACCATGTCTGCACTGGAGGATTCCAGAGATGAAACTGGGGATCATTGTACGGGTTGGCAGGTACTGCTCCTCGTGGATCATTTTTATTAATATAGTACAAGATATCATTGATACCTGCGATGGTATTTTCTGCCCATTTTCCGCGCAAGATCGGCTTGAGACTATCATAATCAGAATCAGGAATTGGTTTTTCAAATGAGACAGTAGGGATCATCGGGAGGACTGCCTGCATGAATTCTTTCCAGAATGGACCAGAGACAGCACTCCCTCCCCCAGTTGTTGGTTTGTTGTCGTTGTTACCACTCCATACTCCCACTGCGAGATTTGGTGTGTACCCAATAATCCATGCATCACGATCCTCGTTTGTCGTACCTGTTTTTACTGCGACACCAGGAATCGTAATAATATTATTCGGAAATGTCGGCTTGCGTGCTTCTGCATCACTCAATACATCATTGAGGGTGAGTGCTGCATTCTTGTCGAATACTTCACTTGGGGATGACTCAAACTGCTCTACGATACTACCTGTATGATCTTTCACCTCGAGAATACCAGTCGTTGGATTGCGCGTGCCACTATTTGCAAAGACGCCATATGCGCCGACCATGTCGAGGAGTTTCACTTCACCTCCTCCGAGCACAAGAGAGAGTCCAATTTCTTTTGGATTCTGTAGTGTAGTGATACCGAGCTTGTGTGCAGTATCTACTGCGCTATCAACACCGACGAGATACAAGAGTTTTACACTTGGTACGTTGCGTGACTCAGCAATCGCGCTTCGGAGGCTGATTGGACCTTTAAATTTGTTATCAAAGTTGTCAGGGTGGTAGCAATCCTTGATGGTGTGACCAGGTAGTGGGGTACGGTCAGCACTACAGTTGGTTGAGAATTCCGTCGGAAGATCAAAGAGTACAGTATCTGGGGTATATCCTTCAGCAAATGCAGTCGCGTAGACGAATGGTTTGAATGAGGATCCTGGTTGGCGGTTTGCAGTTGCAATGTTGTACGCACCATCAATCGTCTTGTCAAAATAGTCGCGACTACCGACCATGCTCAGTATTTGCCCAGTTGTTGGATCAATAGCAACGAGTCCGTTGTTGGTTGCCCGGTATCTCTTCTCGTTGATTTCGGCGTATTTCTTTGCGAGCTCTTCAGCCTTTTGCTGCATCGGCCAGTCGAGTGTTGTCTTGATAGTATAGCCACCGTGCTCCATGACATCTTCACCATATTTTTTTTGCAGGTAGTCGAGGATATAGAAGACGAAGTGTGGTGCCTTGATACCATTGTTGATTTGGGCATTAAACGTTACGGTATCTGTTTGAGCAGTGGCATATTCGGCACTAGTGATGTATTTGTTGTCATACATTTTTTTCAGTACGAGGAGGTGTCGTGCGTCGAGTTTGTCTCGATGGGCACCATTGGGTGCATAGTATGTCGGAGCGGGGATCATGGCTGCCATATAGGATGCCTCAGCAATCGTCAGATCTTTTGAGTCTTTGTTAAAGAATGCTTTTGAAGCTTCTTGTACTCCGTAGATAGTGCCACCAAATGGTGCATCATTGAGATAGATTGCAAGAATCTGCTCTTTTGAAAATTGTCGCTCGAGACGAAGTGCAAGAATCCACTCCTTGAACTTACGAACAACATTCTTGTCAGTGTTGAGTAATGTGTTCTTGATGATTTGTTGGGTGATAGTGGAGCCACCTTGTGAGAATGATCCCTTGAATACATTCACCATGACGGCACGGAGGATCGACGTTGGGCGAATACCGTTATGCTCATAGAAATGCTCGTCTTCGATTGCGACGATGGCATGTTTGATATTGTCTCCCATTGCATCAAACGGGATCTCGCTACGACGAACACCTTGGTTGATATCGTAGAGTACGACTTCGCCAGTGCGGTCGGTGATCTTTGAAGAGTTTGCAATCTTGCGTGCTTCAAAGTTGGAGACATCAGGCAGTCTGATTGTTGCTGCCCAGATGAGCACTACACCTGCAACTAGGAGTCCTGCTGCAATACATATAATGAGTACCTTTTTCCACGTTGCCAAGTGTTTCATGTGTTTTTTTACCATAGATATACATCATAGCAACCAGGGGCTATTTATAAAAGACTAAGTAGTCTGTGTTTTTTGACTAAGAATAAGATCAGAAATAAGGGTGTACAACTTTTGGTATGTCTCCTCTACAATCTCCTTTGTAACATTTGATGGGTTGGGGATATCCCACCAAATTACCCTGTGATCATTTCGTAAAAAATTGGGAATAAAAGGTTCTTCTGCCATTGAAACAACAATATCTGCATTTGTAAGAAGTTCTGGGGTGAGTTTAGTACTCTTTTTTGAACGAAGATTAAAACCATGTTCATCCATTACAGCAAAAATATTTCCACCAGTTAAGACGTCAGAAAGTTTTACCCCTTCCGGCTCATCAGGCGCACCTGTATATGTTCCTGCAGAAGAAGCATTATGGGTACCTGTTAATTTGTTATAGACGGCTTCTGCAATTTGACTACGAAACCAATTACCTTTGCAGATGAAAAGGATTGTCATATTTTATTTCACCTCATGCTCCTTGATTTGCTCCTCCAAATCTTCAAGTTTATGCGACACAGCTTCAATTTCTTCTTTGATGTCTGAGATGACGGTTACTTCTGTCTGCACCTCATCTTCGGTCTTTGCAGTCATTTTCTTTTCAGTGCGTAAACCAGAGAGGATGAGTTCGTTTCCGATGAAGCTTGAGATGAATGCGCGGGTGATATAGAGGATCACACAGCCCACAATAAATGAGAGTGGTCCGTCCCACCAGGGGTGTGCGCTGAGGTCGAGATTGGTCGATGCGTAGTAGTGGGTGAAGTAGAGGTGGAGGAGGTCGACGGTGTGCCATACACCACGCCAGAACAAGACGATACCAACCCCGGCAATGAGGGCATAGAGGTATGAGTGGTGGCTGAGGAATATATGGAATCGGGTAAGCAGTTTTTTCATATGACAAGTATACAATTTTCCCTCAAATATCCGAAAATGCTACAATTCCTTTACTATGCAAACAATGGATAAAGAGGAAAAGATTGATTTACTGCTCGAGAAAGGTGTTGCGGATATTTTGCCGAGTAAAGGGTTTGTAGAAGCAGCACTTCGAAGCGGCAAGAAGCTGAGTGTCTATTGTGGATTTGATCCAACTGCGGCAACACTGCATATCGGTCACAGTATTCAGCTTCGCAAGCTCCGTCATTTTCAGGACCTTGGACACAAGATCATTTTTCTTATCGGAGATTTTACTGCGCGTATCGGCGACCCGACCGACAAAACAGCTGCACGAAAGCAACTGACCGAAAAAGAAATCAAAACAAACTTGAAAATGTACAAAAAACAAGCGAGCAAATTTATTCGTTTTAGTGGCACCAATGCTGCCGTAGTGAAATTCAACAATAAATGGCTTGGCAAGATGAAGTTTGCTGATGTGCTCAATCTCGCATCTCAGATGACAGTTGGACAAATGCTCGAACGCGACATGTTTGCAAAGCGCATTGCAGAGGAAAAGCCTATTTATATACATGAATTCATGTACCCACTTATGCAGGGGTATGACTCTGTCGCAATGGATGTCGATGGGGAAGTAGGAGGTAATGACCAACTCTTCAATATGATGGCAGGGCGCACACTTTTGAAACAATTGAAACACAAGGAGAAGTTTGTTATCACAACCAAACTCATCGAAGACTCGACCGGTGCAAAGATGGGCAAGACCACTGGTAACATGATCTCACTCCTCGATACTCCAAGTGATATGTACGGCAAGATCATGAGTTGGACTGATGGACTCATTATCCCAGGGTTTGAACTCTGTACCGACTACACTATCTCTCAAGTTGCAACTATCGCTGATGAGCTCAAAACCGGTATCAATCCTCGTGACATCAAAATGCGACTTGCATTTGAGATAGTGAAAAGTTGTACTGATGAAAAGAGTGCGCAAAAAGCAGAAGAATCGTTTGTTGCGACATTTCAGAAAAAAGAAAGTACTGAAAGTATTGCCGAAGTGAAAGGAAATGGACGAACACTTGAGAACATTCTTATCGAGGAAAATGTTGTTGAATCAAAAGGCGCACTTCGACGCCTCATCGAAGCAGGGGCCGTAACTAACTTTGAAACAAAAGAAACTCTATCGCTTGAAATAATCAAAGGTGTAGCACAAGGTGGTGTCTACAAGATAGGCAAAAACCGCTTTATAAAAATCGTTTAGTCGATACTGAACAGTTCACTAAGCATCTTGCTCCACGTGTCTTGAAGATAGCTCACTATGAAGAATGACGGCAGGAAAATGATGCTCAAAAGGACAAAGAGCACAAGTTTTAGTGCTATGACAAGGATATATTTGATACCGTCGAGGAGGGTTTCCATAGGCGCATCCTACTCCACAGATCGCATTTCGCAAAGATGACAAATAGTGCTTTTGTTGTGTATCACAAGGTCGGAAATGTATCCGTGATAGAATGACAAAATATGACTATCGTACTTACCGGAGGAAGTGGATTTATTGGCACCCGTCTTGCCAAGACCTTTCTTTCCCTTGGACATACCGTGATTGTGATTGATGTCAAAGGCCCAAACTTTACCGATGAACATTTGTTCTTCATCCAGTGTGACCTTTCCCATCAACCACTACCGTATAACGTACTCGAGCGCACTGATGCTGTCATCAATCTTGTTGGTGTCCCGATCAGCAAGAAATGGAATGATTCGTACAAGGAAGAGATAAAGAGTAGTCGTATCCAGTCAACAAAAACGATTGTTGCTGCGATTGAGTCAGCTCAGAGCAAGCCAAGTGTATTTATCAGTGCCTCTGCCATCGGATATTATGGCGACACGGGAGAATATTCAGTCGATGAACAATCTTCACAAGGAAAAGGTTTTCTTTCCGATGTAACTGCTGCATGGGAAGCTGAAAGTCAGAAAGCAAGTGCGCTCGGTGT
>CAYUDJ010000033.1:0-5549 GCA_964443635.1 uncultured Candidatus Saccharibacteria bacterium
GCGAGAGTCCGCAGTCGACGAGAAACTTAATCCCTTCCGCTTCAACCAAAAAATTCGCACCAGTAACTGAACCAGTACCGCCTGCGAATGTGACTTTCAATTTCTTATCAGTACTACTTGTTGTCGCTTCTTGCATGTAGTGTATTGTATCGTTTCTTGGACCGAAGCACAAAGCCGGTACCTATGATTCCACCAAGCATGTCGCACATGAGATCAGTGATTGAGTCGTTGATATCCGCTAGGCGCACTCCTTTCACAAAATATTGCACGACATACTCATAATATTCCCACGCGAGGCCCATGATAAAGACAAACAGAAGCAGTGCCACCGCCATATCGCACCATCCGATATGCTTGATATACCTCCAACAGAACATTCCCCCCAAAAGTGCAATGAATATACCACCAAGTGTGTGCATTATCTTGTCAAAATCATTAATACTTGTGTACCAATAGAATACGGTTGCCAGGACATGGAGCACCAGAACTGCCACTACGAGCAAGAGCGTCCGCTTGGCAAGATATTTCTGCATATCTGCCAGTATGCCACATATAAAAATCCCGCACCATGAGTGCGAGATCCTTATTACGGCTATTCAACAACTATTACCGTAGCTCTTTGCATAAAGTGGGTGCCTGGACAAGAAGGATACAATAAAAACTGTTTCCCAATTGTCACGACAGCTCCCCTACATGCCATGTTCTCGGTAATAATTACAAATAGCCGTACTTTCATTATATTCCTTCTGCAAGTGTGCACAAGATAGACAGTAGAGAAATGTGGTGTCGAACGGACTAGTTATCTACGCTTTCTTGAGGTGAGAAGGTTTACGCTGTGTGAACTTTTCGTGCACTGTTTCGTATTCAAAAAGTTCGCTTCCTGAAAACCAGTGCGCAATTTCCTGCTTTGCTTCTTCTGCATCGCCTGAGGCATGAATAACATTTGGAATAGCTAGATTGTTGTTATCAAGATGCGCGAAACTGTGGTGTGAATAGTCGCCTCGAATCGTTCCAGGTAATGCAGCTTTTGATTCAGTAGCTCCAACCATCTTGCGAATTAAACTTGCAGCATCAATACCTTCAAGTACAACGGCAATTACTGGTCCTTCGCTCATCATTGCAAGCAATGCATCGAATGTTTTTTGACCACGGCGAGAAACTATTTTCCCAATTGTTTCGTAGTGATGGAAATAATGATCGCGATCAGGTGCAATCATTTTCATGCCGACGATTTTGAGCCCTACCTTCTCAAATCGAGAAAGTATTTCACCAACAATGCTACGTTGCACCGCATCGGGCTTAAAAATAATTAAACTTTGTTCTTCTTTTTCATGTGTCATATGGCCCTATAGTACTCCCCAAACAACAAAGCCGCAAACACTTAAGTTTGCGGCAGTTTTTTGTTTACAATACAAAATCTTTTGGAAGATACGTGATTTCACTTTTAAGTCCTGTAAAAATCTCGTGTTCTATAGTTGCCCCGACCGAATGTTCCCAACCGGAAATGAAGTGTGGTTTCCATTTCTTTCCGGACGCAAAGATGTGATTATAAAACCGATCAATGAAGAATTTTGAACTCATGTTGTTTGGGCAAAGAACTTCATCATCTTTGATAAAATTATGCGCAACAGCAAATGTTGGCTCAAACGGCATCTGGTTGAAAATATGCATTTGGTCTGAAATCTTCATAACCGTCTTATCAAAAATTTCAAGATTCTTTTGCACAGAATGTTCACCGGTAGATATTGGTCCACAAACTATTCCAAGTTCAAAAGGTAATCGATCAACAATTTCTACTCCAACAAAAAGTGCCTGTCGCATAATCTGTATCGGGTCTTTTAAAGACTTTAATTTCTTAAGCTTAGAAAGATCATCTTCCTCCCATCCAGTGTAATAATGAGTTGCCCCGGTGGGATTACTAATCCATTTTTTAAATGTCATCATAATAGTATATTTTCATGACATCATACCTTTCAATTTGAAATAGTCAAGCTACATCCTCTCCGGCACTTGTATACCCAGCACCCACAATCCGTTCACAATAGTCTGCTGTGTTGCCTTCACAATAGCGAGACGATAGGCAGTCGCGACTTTGTCCTCATCGATAATTTTCCCTTGTCCATACCAACTATTGAATGACTGCGCGAGTTCGAGGAGATACGTGACCAAATAGTGCGGTGCCCATTCTTCCTGCGCGCGAGTTATCGTTTCTGGAAAACGAGCAATGAGTCGTTCAAGTGTTTCGGTACCAACAACTACTGTCGATGTGTCAGGAGTAACCCCTGCTTCTAGTCCTTTTTGAATGAGTGATCCCGCACGCACTGCCGTGTACTGTAGATATGGGCCACTATCCCCTTCAAAGGAAAGTGACACTTCGGGATCAAAGTTGATATCCTTGCCTGCCATTGCGCGAAGTATCACCACCTTGAGTGCGGCGATACCAATCATTTCTGCAGATCCAGAACTGATATCCGGATTCTTTTCTTTTACTTCATCACTCACTGCGGCAAGAATATCCTCGACAAGTGGTACCCCTCCGAGACGCGACGACATTTTCTGTCCTTTGAAACTCATGCGGCCATGAAATCGGTGCAAACTTTTTTCAGCCCAACTACTATTTATTTTTTCTACCGCATCAAGTACAACTTGGAAATGCGACATCTGCTGTGTGTCCGTAATAAAAATAGAAAGATCGGGATTGTGACGAGTAAACTTTAAATCAAGGAGTCCAATATCCTTTGCTTCATATGTTGGATTACCCTGACTATTTATAAACACCGCTGTATGCAAACTTTTCTTTGACTCATCAGGTATATATACAACTGCACCTTCACTTTCGGTAAACACATCAGGAGTATGTTTGAGAACGAGCGCCTTGCCATCTACACCTGCTTCACTCTCATATATATATGAATCAAAATGTGAACCCAGTTGCGCAACAATATGTTCAAAATAATTGATGTTGAGCGTTTTACATTTTTCAAATAGATTCCATTCAGGTGACGAATTACCAGCATAGAGATTGTCAGCGATTTCTTTGACTCGTGCCTGTATACTTTCATCTTCGTCATAGCGCTTCACACCCGCAACATAAGCGTCCCCAAGAACAGCAACATCATCAGGAATGTAATCGACACCTTTTGTCTCGAGAAGTATAAAAATAGCTTTTGCTACACCAAGCGAAATATCAGACGGGAATGACATTGTTGTGACAGTCGCACCAGAAGCTTGCGCAAGACGAGTGATCGCCTCACCCACCGTATTGTTCATGAGGTGCCCGATATGAAATGGTTTAAAAAGATTGGGACTTGAGTGTTCTACGAGAATTTTCTTGCCAGCATATACATTAGTCTTACCCCATTCTTTTCCTTTGGAAATTGTCTCTGCAATACCATCGACAAATACCGAATGCGCGAGTGTGATATTGATGAAGCCTGGACCTGCCACACTGACTGACTCGATATCAGCTCCCTTGTGACTGTCGAGATACGCCGCAAGTGTATCCGCTACTTCTTTCGGGTTCTTGCCGAGCTGACGCGCCACCACGAGCGCAGCATTGGTCATGTAGTCACCGTGAGCGAGTTCCTTGGGATGATCAACAGCAATCTCAATACCAGAGACGACAAACAGCTCCTGGAGGCCTGCGGCAATAAGTTCGCGGAGGGATTGATTCATGGGGTGATTTTAGCACATTTGACATTTATTGCATTTTCAGTAGGCTTAAGAAAAAAACTACTATGCATTTAACAAGTCTAGTAAAAGAACTTCCAATTTCAGATCTTACTGCAGTCCACAATGCAGACGGGAGACATGCCCCCGAATGTTGTTGTCAATATCATCCTTTGGATATTAAAGAAAACGAAACAGCATTGAGTTCCAATTGCTGCTCAGTTCATAATATGAACCCTATGCCCTGCCAAGCAACACCATGTTGCAAAGGAAGAGAAAGTGATGAACCTGATTAATAACTACTCTGAAATTTAAAACCGCCCCTATAAAGGGACGGTTTCTTGTTTACAATACTTCAACAACTCTTCTGAGCTCCTCTATAGCACTTTTACTGTACACCGAATCATTGGTAGGGTCTTCAAACAATGACGTCCCTACAATAAATATATCGACATACGGCGCATACTGAGCTGCGTTCTCGGCAGTGACACCACTCGCAATACCAAGAGGTATGTCGCCAACAAAAGATTTTATACGTTTAATCTTTTCAATGTCTGCAGCGATACCGGTACCGGCGCCACTCGTAATGAGAGCTGAGAAATATTTTGCAGCTTCTTCGATAACAGCCTGAAGATTATTCGGTTGCTTCTTATATTTAAAAGCAACGCTTCCATAACGCAACATGGGTGGACCAAAGCGTTTTGCTTCATCTGCAAAATGAGAGAATTCGTTATCAACAACGATACTTCCATCTTTTTCTTGAATACCACAATCATCGTGCCATAAAAGATCAAATGGTATCGTGTCCTGACCCCACACTGTCATGTACGATGCTTTTTCATATAGGCATCTATCCAATGCTTTTGCAATCCCGAGATCAAGCGGATTAATACCGACAATATACCCAGGGTATGTTTCCTTTACCGCTGTCGTAATGTCGAACAGGTTTGGATACACATCTTTGTCAGAACTGACATATAAGCCATTGTTTACAAGGATCACTCCATGGGCACCCCTAGGAGTAAGTATCTTTTTTACTTCTCGTATCACCTGTTCCCTGCTGTGAACATGTAATGCAGCCAGAAATTGTTTTTGTTTCATTATGATAGTTTTTGATGAAGAAATGTTTTTGGAACAGTATCACCAAACTTTGACAAAGTCAAAGGAATCTTGTAGGGTAAAGAAAAAATAAAATATATGGAAACACAAGAAATCATGATGATTTTTGTCGCAGATGAAGACTACGGCATAGGCTACCAGGGCAAGATGGCCTGGAGATTCAGAGCAGAAACAGAATTCTTCAAGAATACAACATGGGGGTATGACGTTGTCATGGGGACGGAAACATGGAAGTCTCTTACTAAGAAGTACCAACCGCTTCCCGGTAGACCAAACCATATCGTCTCAAGAAATGGATTACAGGAAGAAGTCCCTGTGGGTGTACAGATACACCGCTCACCAGAAGATGTTCTCGCCGCACTAGAAGGAAAAGATTTCTTTGTAATGGGTGGCGGACAAATATATTCAGCCTTTGCCCAACATGCAACCTGTATCATCATGTCCAAGATCCACAGGAAATACGAGACTGACTGTAAGTTTGATAAGACAATCCTTGAAAACTTTACCGAAGACATGTCACATGAGCGTACCCTTTGCGAAAAAACAGAGGATACACCGTTGATCACTGTTCATTACTTTTACAGAAACACCAAAGAAGTTCCTTTGTAACAAAACAAAAAGCCGCCCCTTATGGAGCGGCTTTTTTATTTCAGAATATGAATGAGAGACTTATCCGACAACCTCGATTCCTGCACTACGTGCTGAACCTTCGACGATCTTCATTGCTGCTTCGATATCATTTGCATTGAGGTCTGGCATCT
>CAYUDJ010000034.1:0-3525 GCA_964443635.1 uncultured Candidatus Saccharibacteria bacterium
ATACAACACCAATATCAAAGAGGAATTTGTGCCAAAAACGAGCATAGATGAGATGGCGTGTCGCATGGTCTCCTCCGACATAGACATCAACGGGCATCCACTCCTTCTCTTTTTGAGGATCTATCAGTGCCTCGTTATTTGTTGGGTCGATATATCGCAAGTAATACCATGAAGACCCGGCCCACTGTGGCATCGTGTTTGTTTCGCGTTTTGCATCTGCGCCACAGGTCGGACATTTCACATTTACCCATTCAGCGATTGTTGCAAGCGGACTTTCACCTGTTCCAGATGGTTCGTAGTTTTTGACTTCAGGAAGCAGTACTGGTAGTTCACTTTCGGGTACAGCAACAACGCCACATTTTTCACAGTGAATAAGCGGAATCGGTTCACCCCAGTATCGCTGACGTGAAAATACCCAGTCTTTAATCTTATACGTACTTTTTATTTCCCCGCCGACAAATTCAGTGATTTTCTTTTTCGCTTCTTCAGAAGAAAGTCTGGTAAATTCACCCGAATTCTCAAGTGTTCCATACTCAGTTGTAGCAGTGGCATAAAATTCCTTTGGATCACTTGTTGTGTCATACCCAAGTGCGATTGCACGATCAACTGACTCTTCGAGGAAACGAATGTAGTGTTTGAACCCATCTTCATCATCATGGTCAATCCACCATGTCCTGATTTCTTCTGCTGTCATCCACGCAAGTGTAAACTTCTCATGTTCTTCCAAATGTGTTTCATTGACATCCGTACTATTCAAAATGATCAACAAGCATTCTGCGCGAGCAACACGATTTACTTTCTTTGCAGTATTGAAATAATGAGCGTAGCTTGTCTCGATCCATTCAGTATGTTTGAAGTCATACAGTCCACTTTCTTCAGCAACTTCGCGAAGTATTCCATCATAGACTGACTCTCCGTCATTGACACCACCAGCAAAGAGCAACGGCTTTCCGTTTTCATGTAGTGCGACTGCATAGCGCTGTGATACAGGATCAAATACGACAGCCGCCCCTCCATTTTTATATTCTTCATTTTCTCTCTTTTGTCCTGTCTCTCGTGCAATAACTTTCTTTATTGGCAAATCATATTTTTTCGCAAACTCAAAATCCCGCTCATCATGTGCAGGTACGGCCATCACTGCACCAGTTCCATATCCTGCCAGCACGTAGTCTGCGATCCATATAGGTACCTCTTCACCATTTGCAGGATTGATTGCTTTCACTCCTTTGAGTTCGACACCTGTTTTTTCTTTTTTAGTATTCGTTCTTTCTTCAGGAGTTTTTTCTGCAACTGCTCGTACGTAGTCTTGTACTTCATCTTTATTTTCAAATGCAAGTTGCACTACCAGTGGATGCTCTGGCGCAAGAACAACATACGTCACACCGAACAATGTGTCCGCACGGGTCGTAAATACATCTATTTTTTCAGCACTGTCTTTAATTGCAAATGACATTTCAGAACCCTCTGACTTCCCGATCCAATGACGCTGCGCTTCTTTTACACCCTCAGGCCATTTTGGGAGCTTGTCGAGATCGGCAAGCATACGGTCAGCATAGTCAGTGATTTTCAATACCCACTGACGAATTGGCTTCTTCTCAACCTTCGTACCACATCGCTCACAAGTACCATCAGCTTCAACGTCTTCATTGGCAAGACCAGTCTGGCATGATGGGCACCAGTTGATCGGTTCATGGGATTCGTATGCCAGACCTTTTTTATAGAGTTGCAAGAAAATCCACTGCGTCCATTTATAAAAAGACGGATCGGTCGTATTGATCTCGCGTGACCAGTCATAGTCGAGACCGATCAATGAGAGCTGTTCTTTGAATCGAGCAACATTGTGCTCCACTGCTTCTCGAGGATGCACCTTGTTCTTGATCGCAAAGTTTTCTGCAGGAAGTCCAAATGCATCCCAACCCATTGGGTGCAGTACATTGAATCCTTCCATACGCTTTTTGCGACTATAGACATCAGTTGCGATGTACCCACGAGGATGTCCCACATGGAGTCCTTCCCCGGACGGATACGGAAACATATCGAGAATATAGTGCTTTGGTTTATCAGTACTATCGCTCGTTTTATAGATTTGCTTGTCTTCCCATGCCTTCTGCCATTTCTGTTCGATATCCTTGTGGTCGTAGGGCTTCATAGATATTCATTTTTCCACAGAAACGGGTTTAGAGCAAATAAAAAAAAGTCCCCATAATAATATGGAGACTTAAATAAATTTGTGACATCTTCTAAAAACGAAGTATGCCTCTACTACGAGCAATCGAAACACCTGTGCTAACCACCTGTGTTATTACTTGCTGTGTTTGCATCTTTTGCTCCTGTGTCCTAGGAACTTTTTGTCTTTTTTGTTTTGGAGCGTCGGACACTTTCGACAGAAGTTGTCCTTGAGTAACGCTATAGAAATATTTTCCTTTAACATACAACACTTTCTCCCCGATACGTGGCTTGTAGTCAATCCAGGTAATCGTGTTGGTTGCAGGGTTAACGGAAGAAATTTTATAGGTTTCTCCTTTGAACTTTTTTAATTCTTTCACTTCGATCTTAGGGATCAACACTTCCGGCATATACTCAGGATATTCAACATACATATGTGTACGCATGGTTTGAGTAATAGTAGGGATCGTGTCATCCTGTGCATGAGCAGCAGTAAAAGACAAAAGCATCATAATGCTTGCGATATAAACGAACTTTTTCATTTCAATGAGTTTTTATGATTATGAATTGATTTCTTAACTTCTGGTATACTATAGCATAATACACCCTAAAAGTCAAGTACCACTAAACCCTTATTTCCCAAACTTCTTGAGCGCTACCCAGATTAAGGCTCCGAGCGCAGCTGCCAAAATAAGCACTTTTACAAGGCTTTCCGCATCAGACCAATATCGCATTGAGGCGATCAAGAGTGACAGTACCCCACCCCATGAGAATGCCAATGAAAGGATTTCATGCACTACCAATGCTCCACCAATGAGAGAAAGGATACCGAGCACAACAAGCACTATAAATACATTACGGTCATAGACCTTGTGAACTGCTTCATAGCTGATGCGGGCAGTATAGTCAGGATCACAATACCCTGCTGACTTTGGCTGGCTATTATCCGGTATGAGTGCAATCGGCGCTTCAGTCCATTGCCCACCAATCTTTACGCATGCTTCAGCTGTTTTGATTTGCTCCACCACTTGGGACTGAGTATTGGGGTATTGGGGTTCTTTATAGACCAGCGAAATCGTGTAGTTGAAAAACATATTGAGCACAATGACAATGCCGAATATAAGGGACCATTTGACGAGATGTGGGGTGTGGGTGGATGGGTTCATAATGATAGTGTACTATAAACTTATGAATTCCGAGGAACTCTATACATTGTTGAGCAAGGGACGTATTTCCCTATCTACTGATACCCGTACTCTGCGCGAGGGAGATGTCTATCTCGCATTGAAGGGAGAGCAATTTGATGGTCATGCTTTTGTCGAGGACGCACTCACAAAAGGTGCACGTATGGCAATTGTA
>CAYUDJ010000034.1:3625-5270 GCA_964443635.1 uncultured Candidatus Saccharibacteria bacterium
CGGCAATCGTATACTCGTCATCGGAGATATGTTTGAACTGGGAGCATCTGAGCAAGCAGCGCACCATGACATGCTTGATGTAATCAAAAATACTACAGATGCAGCAGATACCGTTCTCTGTGTGGGTCCTCGTTTTTCTCAATTCAAAGAAGAGTATCCTTTCAATTTCTTCCCGACTACTGACGAAGCGCGGTTATTCTTTACTGCACTTCCGATCTCTGGAAAATATATTTTTGTAAAAGGGTCAAGAGGTATCCATGTTGAAGATGTGGTAATGTAAGAAATATATGGATAAACAAGAATACACATATAAAGATATCAAAATTGACGTACCATTTCTGGGATACCAAGAAGCACTTGAAGTTGGCTATGAAAAAGCTATAACTTCGTGCGGTATGTGCAGTGTTGCGATGATATTGAAGTATAAGGAAAAAGATATTTCATTAACGGATCTCATCAACACCGGACATGAAGAAAAAGGATATGGTCCGCACGGGTGGGTTCATGAATATTTCGTACAACTTCTTGGAAAGTATTCCTTGCCTGCTACTCGAAAAGAAAACATGCCACGCCAAAGCATCGGTTCTGTAATAACACAATCAATACTTGCCCAAAAGCCTGTCATTATATCAGGCAGAAAAATATTCATGGAGCAAACAAGTTTTCATATGGTTCTTGTTGTCGGTATCCGTCTCGATGAGCAAGATAATTGCATCGGTTTTTTCTATCACGATCCAGCACTAACAATCGCCCGTGATGCAGCGTATCGTTTTGTATCTATTGACAATTTCCATCAATACTGGCGTCAAATGGCAATTGTGCTAGAATAGCTCCCAAATACACCAAACAAAAGAATAATGAACCTAAAAATCACCGTACCGTATGTTTCTCAGTATAGAGACATACAGGACAAGAATTTTGCTTTGACTTCATGCGGAATGGTCAGCTTGTATATGGTATTGCTTTATTTTAAAAAACAAGGCTCCATTACTATTAACCAGAGTCTGGAAAATATGATTGTCACCGGAAGAGAGACAGACGGTGGATATCGCCCAGGCGTAGGTTGGATACATGATTATTTTATAGGCATTGCACAAGATCATGGACTTGAATCATATCGCAAAGAAGAGATAGACTCATTCGATGAAATAGAAGCATCCTTACGAAATAAAAACCCTGTTATCCTTTCCGTTGAACGAAGATGTCTCACAACCAAATCATTCCATATGATAGTTCTGATTGGCATCGAATTTGCTGCGAATGGTAAAGAGATACATGGATTTTATTATCATGATCCTGCTGCATTGATAGACAAAGATGGTGCAGATAAATTTTGCACTGTTGATTGTCTTATGCAATTTTGGAGAAAAAAAGCTATCTTTTTCAACAAGAAGTCGTAACGCATTCAAGACACCCTACATATTTTGTACGGTGTCTTTTTTATTTCTTCCGTTCCAGCACACTTTTCACAAATTCCTTCAGACTTGAACCCACTGCATCAAGTGCTACCAAAAATGGACTGTTGGGTGTGAGATGTGGGTGTGTATCGAGCTCGATGAACCAGATCTTGCCACGACTGTCCACAATGAATTCACTCTGAGAATAATCCTCTGCCCCAAATGCCGCATGAAGTTTTTTTGCCAGC
>CAYUDJ010000035.1:0-5243 GCA_964443635.1 uncultured Candidatus Saccharibacteria bacterium
AAGTAAAAAAGAAGTGCGGATCGATACAAATGATATAGCTATCTATGGCCAAGGATATGTACCCTACCCTTCTTGGAGTATCACCTTCAAGGCAACTGACAAAAGTTTTTTTAATCCACCTATTGGCACAAAATATGGATTGATCGGTTATGACGAAAGTCGCTCAGCACTCACTGATGGAGACAGATGCTTGTCTTCTGGAAAGCTTTTTGGAAATAATCCCCCTGATGCAAACAATACATCTTCTATCCAATCAATTACCTATGGCGGGAGCTTGATGTCGGATCCTGCATACTCTGACTCTGCAATACTCACAACGAACGGCGAAATCATTATTGTACACAAGGAACAAGGAGCACCTTATACACCTGAGATAGGTGATCAGTTGTCAGCAATTGCAAGTTCATTCAAATTGCTAAACGGTAACACTGTTTTTGTTCCAACTTGTGCTAAGCAATAAAAAAAATTGATATGAAAAACTCCACCAAAGTCCTCCCCGACGGATACGAACGTCTCGAGCGAGCAATCGCCCACCAAGGTCTCGCGTCACGCCGTGAAGCAAAGGCATTGATCACTGCGGGGCATGTCACCGTCAATAAAAAGAAAATCACTGAACCAGGATTTGGTATTCGCGTGGGTATCGACACGATCGCTATCGCAGGCAATGCCAATGCAGCCGCTCCCAAAGAGTCAGTACTCGTATACAAACCACGTGGTGTTGAGACAACCAAGAGCCCCGATAGCAAAGCAAAGACCAAGGATCTCCATGATCAATTCCCCAAACTCAAACACCTTTCCCCTATCGGCAGACTTGATAAGGAGTCCGAAGGTCTCATCATCATGTCCAATGACGGTACACTGACCAAGGCAATCACTGGCGAAAACTCATCAGTTGCAAAGACATACTCCGTGACCACGCGCGAGCAAGTCACTGACGCCGCACTCGCGAAGATGCAAAGCGGCATCATGCTCGACAAGATCATGACCAAACCTGCACCGACCAAGCGCAAAAGCCGCACGAGTTTCATCATTGAACTCCACGAAGGACGCAAGCACCAGATCCGCCGCATGTGTGATGCATGTCATCTGACCATTGAATCATTGATCCGTATCAGTATCGGACATTTGAAAAGTGCGGGAATGAAAGCTGGGAATGTGAAAAGGTTGAGTGATGAAGATGTGAAAATGTTGAAGGAATAAGAAAACCCACCATAGTAGGCTTCCTACTGGTGGGTTTATTTTTTATTTACGAAAGAAACTTGCCCGGAAAAGTTGTTCTCTTTGAGGTTTCTGTATGTAATATATTACATAGTCAGAACTATCAATTGAACAATCAGGGCTTGGTGTGTAACGATGTTTTCCACAAATAAAATGACTTGGCAAATCTGTTCCTGAGATTCCAGATCTTGCAAAAGCTTCTATAAAATTTTCATCATCATTAATGTTTAAGGTTTTTTGTCCAGTCAATGTTTCCCAATAACTAAAAGTTACAGATTCATTTTCTGAAAGTTTACCATTAAACAATTTTGCTTCAAGCGATCTATCCGCTATTTGAAAGAAATCGAATTGCTCATTAGAACTTCTTACACTTACGAAGTCATCAGAATTTTGTAAAGCAATTTCCAAAATTTCTTTTCCGAGTTTTGATACCTTATTCATTTTTAAAAGTATTTTATCGCAACGTGCGATGCCGAGATAATTATGACCGAAGTCTTCCGTTTGGCATTCAGCGAGGTTTCTCCATTCCCGCCATATCTACTAATTTAAGGATGTAGAATCACCTTGGTATTAATCATACCATATTATATAGTAAAAGTCAATATGCCCTTACTTCTCCAAATCCAACACTTCATCAATACGAATCTGTGCCACAAACTCCGGTACATGGGAGACGAGAATCATTGCACCCGCATAGTTGCTCAGTGCCTTTGCAATGAGTGGCAAGTGGCGGAAGTTGATGTGGTTGGTTGGCTCGTCGAGAATCAGGAGTCCTGGCTCGATGAGGACAAGACTTGCGAATGCAACCATTCCCTTCTGCCCTTCTGAGAGTGCGCCGACTTTGGTGCGCATGTATTCGCCCGTGATGAGGAGGCTCGCTGCAACTGATCGCATGCGCTCGTCACTAAACCGCGCGCCTGATGCTTCCATCGCTTTTTTCAATGCATCGTAGACAGTGTCATCAAAGTTCAGTGTCGAGAAATCCTGACGATAGTAGCCGACACGCACGCCTGGTGCGATCTTTGATCCTTCTGCAGTACCGCGAGCGAGATGCTCGAGCAACGTACTTTTTCCGATACCGTTGGGACCGCGAAGCATGAGGTGCTGATTTTTCTTCAGTGAAATACTTGCCTTGCGTGCGACGATTTTGCCATGTTGCATAGTCGTGAATGAATTGATCGACATGATCTCGCCGACGATATCTGTCTGTGCGGGGATCGTAAATGGTCGGATCGTCTTGTCTTCTTTGCGGACATCAACGATATCTTCTTCGAGCTCTTCCGCCTTCTCACGCATGCGTTTTGCGACGAGTCGCATCTGTCCTCCCTTGAATGCAAACTGGTTCGCTTTTTCTTTCTTTGCCTGGATTTCCTTTGCGAGCTGGGCGTTCTTCATATTTTCTTTTTCAATACGCGCAGAGATATCCTTCACCACATCGGTGTAGTTGCCGACATATTGCTCAACCTTTTTGCTATAGACATCCAGATACAGGACGCCTTCGGTAAAGGCATTGAGGAACTCCGCATCATGGGAAATAACCATGACAGTTTTTTTATACTCAATCAAAAATTTCGTAAGGTGCTCGATACCAGCTTTATCAAGATTGTTCGTCGGCTCATCGAGCAGAAGCAAATCAGGATCCTGAATCAATGCAGACGCAAGCAACAGACGCGCCTGCTGCCCACCTGAGAATGTACTGATGATACGATCATGGACTTTCTCATGACCCTTGAGATGCACGACTTCGAGCACTTCATCAATACGCGGATCGATATCATATATCTTTGTTGGGAAATAACTCTGGAAAAAATCTCGTACACTGAGATTCATCTGCTCGCGCGGGATCACCTGCTTTGCAGTGGCAATAGTCGTACCCTTGGTCACCATGACAGTCCCGTCCTCGGGTTTGTAGGTGCCAGTGAGGAGATTAAAAATAGTACTTTTACCTGCACCGTTCTGTCCCATCAGCGTCAATTTCGCCCCCTTACGAATAGAAAAATCCACCTCATTAAGTATGGGTTTGGTCGCACTATATTCGAATGACACGCCATCAAAACGCGCTATGACTCCTTCTTTTGACATAAAGCGGGATTATAGCACAACAATAGCTTTATTAAATAAGACTATAAAGTACCCTGCGAGAGGAATCTTATTTAATCAAACTGTATAACATAGAAAGATTTTTCAACGAGCTCCGGCTGTTGCTCGATCCAATTTTTGAGATCTGGCTTTCGTACATAGGTTGCAAGTTTGTCAGTAAATCTTCCCGTTGGTTTTCTATCCTCGCCTTCACCAATCCATTCTTCAAGTCGTAAAACATCACCTTCTTCAAAATCAAAATCTGCAAGACGAAGTTCAAATTTCTTCTTGCCTGAAAGAATCATATCGAACCATTCAGTATCAATTTTTTTAATAACTGTTTTCATATTATTCCCTCAACGTCTGCTCCTTTGGATTTCCAAACCGATAATCAATAGTACCAGCAGTCGCTTTGTCTACATTCACAATACCTTGGAGGTGGTCATACTCATGCTGGATCAACCGTGCCCAGAAGCTGTCGTATTCTTCGGTCACTTGTTCCCCACTTTGATCCGTATATGAAAGCGTGATGGACTTTGAGCGCGACACGTCACACCAGAGATGACCTGAACTCAGGCAGCATTCTTTGTACATATTTTTATCCTCTGATGAATGGATTATCTGAGGGTTAATGAATAATTTCGGTACACCATCTTTCAAGGTGACGAATACATTTGCAGAGCTCCCAATCTGCGGAGCCGCAAGTCCTACGCCGAGACCAGTGAGCTCACGATATTTGGCCAGGACTTCAATAAGCTTATTGCCCACTTCGATCGCTTCTTCCAGGGAGACAGATGTGGCCTTTGTTCGAAGTATCGGGTCACCAATATAGGTGAGCTCCGGGATAGCCTCGATAATCTTATTTGAATCAATATTGAGGTTAGTGAGTTTTTGATTGAAACTCGATATGACAGGTAGTGTGACCTGATGATCCTGCTCCACTGTGGTAATCTGAGAAAGATACGTTTGATCAATATTCTCTGAGAGCGGAGTGCGCTGGGAAGTATAAAAATCGAAATCATCAGGTTTCCCAATCGGCAGTTCAATCTCTGAAATATGACGAAACCGAGGTTCTTCAGGAGCTGGTGTGACACTCGAGGATTTTGTCTGTCTTCGTCGGAGCGCCCACAGGACGACACGAAGCACGAGAAGTACCAGTAATCCGATTACTACCCAAAACAGGATAAATTGTAGCTCGTGAGGAAGATGTCCCATTTCCCTAACGTACCATGAATAGTATAGAAATGAAACTATCCAAACGGTTTATTCACTCCCTTTTTTGAGCCAGTTGTACAGCTTGCCCGTGAGCAACAGCCCCACGATTCCCGCCCCCATTAGTATCCATGGATGCTCAGCAAAGACTGCGACACGACTCACAATATCTTTAAATCCATGCATAATTGCGGCAACACTAAACACAACGAGAAATGCAAAAACAAGCGGGTACCGTGCCAATACCGGCTGGGTATATTTACTCGTCCCATCATGGACTTCTTTGACTATTTTTTCGACTTGTCGGATTGGGTCAGGTGCATACATAGGGCCAGTATACACCACTTGAATAAATATCTGTTTTCGAGTATATTTGACCAGCGCATTGCGGAATCGTCTAATGGTAGGACAACGGTTTCTGGTACCGTTTATCTTGGTTCGAGTCCAGGTTCCGCAGCAAACTTGAGCTAGCACGAGATGCTTATAAATTGAGCTTTCGAATTAGCAAAAGATCTATACAGTTATTGAAGAAGCCGTAGGCTAATCCAGACAAAAAACACTTTCAAAAATGAAAGTGTTTTTTGTTGTTGACTTCTAAAACCATATACCCTATACTATAGGGTATATGGTAAAACAAACACACAATCATGTTCACAAGCACGGTGAGCCAAACACAAAGGCTCGCAAAGTTATTAATATGGCAATAGGAAGTGTAGCTAAGATTCCTGAGATGG
>CAYUDJ010000036.1:0-4566 GCA_964443635.1 uncultured Candidatus Saccharibacteria bacterium
AGCAAACACCCCTGGACTGACATCTCACGCCCTCAGCTAAAAAAATGGATTGCAAATGGTGAAATACCAATCGTCATTGGTACGCACACGCTCATTCAAAAAAGTCTTGAATTCAAACACCTCGCATTGGCAATCATTGACGAACAGCATCGATTTGGTTTGAACCAGCGCAAAGGGCTCGCAAAAAAGGATGCACACTTCCCTCATCTCCTCTCCATGACTGCAACGCCGATTCCGCGCACGCTTGCGCTCACTATCTATGGTGACCTTGATCTCTCACTCCTGGATGAGCGCCCCGTCGGACGAAAAGAAATCAAGACAGAAATCATTATGCCCGCAAAGCGCGAGGAACTGTATGAAAATATAAAACGTGAGCTCGTACAAGGCAGACAAGCCTATATCATCTGCCCACGCATCAACGAACCAGATCCTGATAAAGAAAAATCGATCCAAGCAAAGAGTGTCCTCGAAGAAGCAAAACGCCTACAGAAAGAGGTCTTTTCACAATACCGTATTGGAGTACTTCACAGCAAAATGACGAAAGATAAAAAAGAAGAATCAATGCGTGCATTTGCAGCGCATGAGGTAGATATTCTCGTGGCAACTTCTGTGGTGGAAGTCGGGGTCAATGTCCCTAATGCAACCGTTATCGTGATCGAAGGCGCGGAACGGTTTGGACTCTCTCAGCTCCACCAGCTCCGTGGCCGAGTACAGCGTAGTAGCCATCAGTCATACTGCTATCTCTTTACCGAAAGCAAGAGTGATAAAACACGCGAGCGCATGAAACTCTTTACCACAGCAAAAAATGGATTTGAGCTTGCCGAATATGACTTGCAGCTTCGTGGCACCGGAGAACTCACCGGCGCAAAACAATGGGGCGTATCCGATATCGGTATGGATGCACTGCGCAATCTCAAACTCGTGGAGGCGGCTCGACAAAGCGCAATTGAGCTGATCAATATCGATCCCACTCTCTCACAGCACCCTGTTCTCAGAGAAACACTCACCACCGCACCACAACTTCACTTTGAATAAAAATACCACCACGCGCTCGTACACGTAGTGGTATTTTTTATACGTTGATCGCTGACTAAAGTTCTGTCTTTGATCCGCCAAAGCCCAGCGCAAGTGCGAGGACAGCAATCACGAGATGTAAGATATTGTCTGCCATATTGACAGGGAAAATACCAAGTACACTTACCCCATTCACCAAACCAATAATCGTGACGATGGCATATACAACACCAAAAATCTTGAAATATGTTTTTGCTGCTCCAAAGCTTCCTGCACACAAAAGTGCAATGATACCTGAGAGGAGGTGAACCACGTTATGTACTGCATCAACATGAAAGATACCGAGTATATGTCCATTAGGAGTGACACCCGGGATAAATCCAAGGATACCAATCACGATGAAAATAACTCCGAACCATGTTGCCGCTTTTTGTGTTTTCATACGAATACGATTGCTGCGGTTATTAATATGTATACAGCAATCTGTATATAGTATAGCAATATCAAATCGAACATAACACACGAAAAGTGTATAAAAAAACCGCATCACTATATAACTTACTATATAGCAATGCGGTCATTGAGAACCGGTTTTTCATATCAATTACTTCACAACAAATATCGTTGGCGCAGAATTTTTCACTACCCCTTTACCTGACAATGCGTCTTTTGTCGATAATCCAAATACCATGGAATGCCCAGCAGCTGTTCTTGGACTCCAAATAAAATTGTAGCCAGTACCTGCATCAGATCGTGAGTCTGACAGTGTCGCCATGCCATTTGTTCCTTTGGCAACATACTGATATTCATCAGAACCAGCATCATCGCCAAGACGTGTACAACTAAATCCATCACCATCCGTAGCAGGACCGAACCCATTCGGAGTGAATTTTAATTTGTAGTTCTTCACCATACTGCTATCGATAACAGACTCTCCGATACCTGCAGTGAATACAACATGGATTACATAATCAGCGTCAGGGATAAATGTAACCTGTGTGGTCACGTCCTGGTCATTCACGAAGAATTTTGGATTACCCATAGCAAGCGGACTTAGAGCGCCATTGTCTGCAAATGCAAACTGATAACTGATTTGCTTGATACCGGTAGAACCATCTGGTGATGAAATGTCTGTGGTAGCCACTATCATTTCTTTTCCATTTACGATGGTTGTTGTCGGTACTGCCTTATCAACAATGACGGGTACCGATTGACGGACAAATGTTGTCTTGTGCCCAATGGCTGTCGTACTTTGTCTGATGTTGTCATTATCAATGTACTGTACGTTTGCTGTCACACTGAGTGTGCCCAGTACAACTCTATTGATGTCCCCAAAGAACTCTACCTTATATGTAGCAGTTCCTGGAAGATACATAGTCTTGGCAAATACTCCAGTTTTTGTAACTAAACAACTATCAGCGAAACTTCCATCAACAGATTTGATAACAATGTGAAAATTTTCCAATGCACTGGATACCCCCTGAAATGTTAGATTCATTGAAGATAGTGCAAACGTCGTACCCATATTGGTCAAAACCGCAGTGAAACTTGCAACATTGAGGTTCTTCACAGGAGTGGATAGTGTTTGATCACCAAATGCATCTCTGTTAAGAATCAAAGTTGAAGATACCGGCACCTGGATGTTTTCCTGGTCCTTTTTGCAGCTTGTGGCAAACAATGCCGTACAAAGTACTGCGATAAGCGTTCTTTTCATATTTCTTGTTTTTAATGAGAAAAATTGTTTAGGATGTATTTGGCTATATATTACACCATTTTTATGAAAAAGTCAAGTGTCCGCCCGCATGGACTCGAACCATGGACCACCGAGGTATAAGCTCGGCGCTCTACCAACTGAGCTACAGGCGGATATAAGAATGTGGTACGTACCTGATTGTAACAGGCTTGTATAAAAAGACAATTTCAATTACGCTATACCTATGAATGAATTTGCAGCAAAAAAATTAGGTGAAGTATTGGCATTTAACAGAGTAGGAACCGAAACACTAGAAAAAGGACGTGCGGCACTTGTCGAAGCGCTCGGCGAAGAAAAGATCCTAGATATGGAAGAAAAAAACCGCATCCATGGGGAGGAAGTTATGCGTATTGCAACCGAAGCAGGTGTTATTGATACCACCCTTGCAAAGGCGGACAAGACCGGAGAGAAGCTCACACAGATGCGGGACCTCTATGTCGGTGACCAGTGGGACAATGCGACCGAACTCCTCGAATGGAGCGGATTCTTTGAAGGCGCAGCAATCGTACATTGGGGTCTCATCAAAGGCGTTGCCGAAGCAATCAATGATGAAAACCTCATGACACTTGCCGAGGAAAGTGTGAACTGGCACTACGAGCTCCTCGAAATGGCTGAAGGTCAACTCGAGACCAAAGGAGCTGACAAAGCTACGGAGTAAACGTCTTTGTCACCAGCACACTCTCCTCAAATGGAATAAGTGGCTGTGGTACATACTTTCGCGAAAGCTCACTCACCTGCTCAGCATGGGTGAGTGTTTTCGTTTCTGGATCAATGGTCACTGTCGCAACCATTCCATGCATTGTATGTGCTGAGAAATATTGATCAAATAAAAAATTTCCTAAACTATAAAAAATGAGTTTGCTATTGTACTCCTCCACGCGCTCCATCACATGCGGATGTGCACCGTACACGATATCTGCACCGGCATCGATGACTATGTGTGCAAGCTTTTCCTGATGCGCATTTGCTGGAGAGTATTCGTTGCCCCAGTGAAATGCTATGACGAGAATATCCACCTGTTGTTTTGCTGCAGCAACGATAACTGGAAGGTTCGGATCACTTGCAAGCAGTATCCCCGGCTTGGTATCAGTTGCTGCAAGCCAGTTGGGGCCGACATCAGTCGCTGCGAGGAATCCAATCTTCATACCACGAACTTCGATAATGCTCGGTGTTGTTGCATCCGTATAGTTCTCTCCTGCACCGGAATACAATATATTGTTCTCGCGGAGATGTACGAGACTTTCATTAAATGCAGCCACGCTCCAGTCCCCCACATGATTGTTTGCAAATGACACAATATCAAATCCCGCATCCCTGAGCGCCACTAAACTTTTCGGATCCATATGAAATGAAAAACGACTGCCGACATTATGCCCACCGGTTGCAACAGATCCTTCGAGGTTTCCAAATGCAATATCTGTATCACGCAGATACCCCGTGTTCACAAAGAGTGCATTATAGTCACCACCAAAGTTTTTATTCACACTGGATCGTACACTGCGATCCAGCATGATGTCACCAACAAATGTGATTGTGACCGGTTTCTTTTCTTCTATTTTTTGGTCAAGTGAAAATACGTCGGCAACACTCGCCTGCTGAGGGAGATTTTTAAAGCGAACAATACCAACAAAAACAATTACTCCGATAAGTAGCACTGAAGGAATGAGAAGTGTTTTTTTCATAGAAAGAAATTACGCTTGTATTTTCTTCAATGCAATACCGTGTGCCGAAAGGATTGCTTCATACTCAGCTTGTTCAAGTGTTTCAACTTCGATGAGCTTGTTGGCAATGATATCGAG
>CAYUDJ010000037.1:0-4289 GCA_964443635.1 uncultured Candidatus Saccharibacteria bacterium
GCCAAGCTGTCGGATAAGAGCCTTCATAGCAAAATGCTTGCTACAGTATAGCAAGCATTTTGAAACTTATGCCTCACAGTTCACACAGATACTGTCAGATGAGAGGATTGTCACCTTTGGTTTCTTTGAATCCTGTTCCTGGAGCTTCTTTCGTCCAAACTGTTGCGCCGCATTGATACTGTGCTGATAGTAGAGTGTCTTGATCCCCTTCTCCCATGCATAGAGATAGAGTGAGTTTAATTCTTTTGCAGAAATCGTTGGATCAATCATGAGATTCAATGACTGTGCTTGATCAATATAGCGTTGACGATCTGCGGCCTGAGTAATCACAATCTTTTGATCTATTTCACTAAATGTCTTGAATACATCTTTTTCATGATCGGTCAGGAAGTCCAGGTGCTGTACCGAGCCATCATTGTCTCGAATACTTGCCCAAGTTTCAGTTGTATTCATTCCCTTTTCTACGAGAAGTTTTTCAAGTGTTGGATTCTTGATTGTCACCTTCATTTTGTCGACGTCCTTTACAAAAGCGTTGGACATGAGTGGCTCAATACCCTGAGAAACTTGTCCGAGGATAAACGCACTCGAGGTGGTCGGCGCAACAGCAAGGAGTGTCGTATTGCGACGACCATATCCTTTGAGTACTTCCGGCTCACCGTATTCTTTTGCCAATTCAGTAGATGCTTTGTATGCGCGGTCCTTGATAGTCTTGAATATTTCTTCATTGAGCTGTATTGCCTCGAGACTTTCAAACGAAATATTTCTTTCCTGGAGGAACGTATGCCATCCGAGCACACCGAGCCCAAGTGCACGATGTTCTTTTGCAAATTTGTGTGATCGTTGCATGAAGTAAAATGCTGATTGTTTCTGAGGATCCTCACTATCACGGAATCCCTCGAGTCGTTCAATGAAATCAGAGAGTACGGTATCGAGGAACATCGTCAACACTTCAACCGCATCAGTATCTTTCCATTCGTTGTAATGGCGCAAGTTAATAGAAGAAAGGCAACATACAAATGAAATATCATCAGCAGTTGGGAGACAGATTTCAGAACAGAGATTACTATTGTTAATCTTCATGCCTTTATCCTTGTATACATCTACTGTATTGTTGTTGACAGTATCGCTAAAGAGAATATACGGATACCCGATCTCAGTACGTCGCTGAATAATCTTTGCCCAAATCTTTCGCTTGTCCTGGTCTCCTGCAACCATTGCTTTGAGCCATTCATCACCCACAGTGATAGCATACGTGGACTCCTGAATCGGATGTCCTTCTTTTCCAATATTTAAAAATTCTTCGATATCTCCATGCTCCACAGGAAGATACGGTGCACAGTGCCCACGGCGGACAGTGCCCTGGCTGACGATATTGATAAGGTTGTCAAAGAGCTCCAAAAAATGAACCGAACCGGACGAGTGACCATTGTCTTTGATCACTGCACCACGCGGGCGCAAAGCGCCGAGGTAAATAGAAGTACCCCCACCATATTTGGTCATCATACCAACCTCTGCATGGGTATAGAGTATGCGAGACATATCATCCCCTACATAACTCCCAAAACAACTAATCGGGAGTCCACGAGTATGACCGTAGTTGGCCCATATCGGAGTAGCGAGTGAGTAAAAACCCCGAGACATATAGTCATAAAATTTATCAGCAAAACCGGGCTTGTTGAGATACTTCTCCGCGATCTCTGCAATCTCACGAATTCGTTCTTCGGCAGTGGCACCTCCCATGAGATACCCTTTTGATAAAAATTTTCTACTGTTTTCGTTGAGCCAATACATGTTGTGTTTTAATTTAATCTGGTAATCATAATTAGTTTTTCTTAAAAAAGGTCGTCACTAGTAATACTTTTAGTCTTCTTACTATAATTGATTGATTTTTTATTGAAGAAATCTCCATGTTTTGTTGCGATTACTTCGTCATAAAACCAATCTGATTCCTTGAGAAGCGCATCGTCGGTGGTAAAGATTTTGCGAATACCGATGCTTTCCAATGAATTGTTAAATCGCTGCTTGATAAACTCGATAACAACTGCTTTTGGAAGGAACTCCAGCTCACCTTTTTCAAAAATCCAATCAACAACTTGAGACTCTGATTCGAACGCTTCTTCACACAACCGGATGACCTCTTCTTCGAATTCAGCATCAAACCATTCGGGGTGCTCCTGTTTGATAATATTAATCAGATCAATACCAAACAACCCATGAATCTGCTCTTCTTTTGAAGTTGCCTCGACGGCATTGGATATTCCCTTGAATAAGTTTTTGTACTTATTAAATGACATGATCACAAGGAACTGAGAGAACAATGAGACATGCTCAATAAACAATGAGAAAAGGAGGACTGACTGACTGTAGTCACGATTATCTTCACTGCGGGCATTGGAAAGTGACTTTTCGAGGTAGTGCACGCGCTTCATGAGCACCGGTAGCTCATCAATTGATTCAAACACTTCATTGAGTCCCAATATTTCCAAAAGATGGGAGTAGGCGTCCGTGTGTCTGACCTCACTCTCAGCAAAGGTTGCACCGACCGCACCGACCTCTGGCTTAGGGATTCTTTTATAGATGTCCCCCCAGAATGTTTTGACCGCGACTTCTATCTGCGCGATTGCAAGCATTGCATTTTTGATAGCGTTGCGCTCTTTTTCATCAACATTGACCTTGAAGTTCTGTACGTCTCCGACAAAGTTGAACTCAGTATGGATCCAGTACGAATGACGAATCGCGCTCACATATTCATAGAGCTCAGGGTATTCATAGGGCTTGAGGTGAACTCTCTTTTTAAAGAGATCTCGTTTACGCTCTTTGTTTCGCTCTTCACGATACAAAATATAGGCTTTTGCAACCTCAAAGTCCCCCTTGTCAGCAATAGCCTTTTCAACAGCGTTCTGGATTTCTTCAACCTCAGGAACATAGTCTTCACCATGTACTGACTCAAGCGAGAGAATCACCCCATCAACGAGGTCTGAGAGCGAAACGATATCGATAAAGACCTTGGATGCTTCATATGCACGGCCGATCGCGCTCTCGATACGAGATCGATCAAAATCGACAATCAAACCACTTCTTTTTTGTACTACGCTGATGGTCATGTTGCATGCAGTATACAAAAAAAAATCTGTGCAAACTATTTTATGAAGATTTTTCACACAACGAAAATAGTTTGGATTGATTGTAAAGAAGGACGACGAGAGAGTGTTATATAGACTGACGGATTGACGTCGAAAAATGAAAAATAAATTATTTCTGAAGGGAGAGTTGTGTACCAACCACAAGTCCAAGCTTCACAGCTTCATCAGCATTGATTTCAAGCACATATAAGACGTCAGCCTGTGGATAAAAGGTTTGAGGATAGGTTTCAGGGCCAACATTTGAAGTGATATCCACAACCTTGAGTGTTGAATCTATCCATATGAGATCAAGGGCATAGTGCATATCCTTCATCCAGAAGCCGTATCGTCCAGGAGTGTCGAAAATAAAGAGTTTTCCAGTGTTTGTGGCAAGCGACAGCGTATCAGACAAACCTTGCTCACGAGTCTCAGGAGTCTGTGCAATAGACACAGGTATTGGCACCGTACCACCAATGAGAACAGGCACACGCTGCTCTACTGTTGTAAGAGGTTCGTATGCACGAGAACGCGCAAAGAGCACTCCAAAGAGTGCTCCTGTGACTATCAGTATAAAAATTCCATTGCGAATGCGACGTGTAAGAGTTGTTTCCATAATCACCTTTCTATTGCCTCAGTCTACCACTCATCTGCTCTATAGATACAGACGAAGGGTTTTGTGTGTCATAACCCCGACACCGGGAGTACGTATTAAGTCACGTACCACAACCTTTTCTGAGTTACCTCAGTTCAACCGTATCAATTTCGAGATTCATCCCGAAGGACAAAAATGAAACATCTCAATTTGAGTTAATCCACGACCAGCTTCCGCTAGCCGTGCCTTGTTACGACTTATTCCCTGTCACCGATCTTACCGTAGTCCCTGCTTGTGCAGAGCCTTCGGGTACTACCGGCTCCCTTGAATTGACGGGCGGTGAGTACAAGACTCGAGAACGTATTCACCGCAGTTTGGCTGACCTGCGATTACTAGCGATTCCAGCTTCAAGGAGTCGAGTTGCAGACTCCTATCCGAACTAGGGCTACCTTTTAGGATTAGCTCCGGATCGCTCCATTGCAGCCTATTGTAGTAGCCATTGTATTATGTGTGTGGCCCCAGATATCAAAGGGACATGCTGACCTGGCGTCATCCTCTCCTTCCTCCCAGCCCGA
>CAYUDJ010000038.1:0-4046 GCA_964443635.1 uncultured Candidatus Saccharibacteria bacterium
TCCTCCAGCGTCTCACCAAATACACCCACGGGTCATGGGCAAACTTTATCAACCAACCAACGAATGTTGATATCAATAAAAAGTTCGTTGTGTTCTCCGTTCGCGACATGGAAGACGACCTCAAACCTGCAGCGATGTATATCGTCACGCACTTTATCTGGAACGCCGTCCGTAAAGAACTCAAGAAGCGATTGCTCGTGGTGGACGAGGCATGGTGGATGATGAAGTCTGAAGACACGGCATCGTTTTTGTTCTCTATTGCAAAGCGCGGTCGTAAATACTATCTCGGACTCTGTACGATCACACAGGACGTGGGGGACTTTATGAAAAGTCCGTACGGTGTACCAATCATCACCAACTCATCGTTGCAGTTGCTCCTAAAACAATCTCCGACAAATATCGATGTGCTACAAAAAACATTCAACCTCACTGATGAAGAAAAATATCTGCTTCTGGAGAGTGGAGTAGGGGAAGGAATCTTCTTTGCTGGTCTCAAACACGTCGCAATCAAAATCATCGCGTCCTACACTGAGGACCAGATTATCACCTCAGACCCATCCCAGGTTATTTCTATACGTAATGCAAAAAAAGAATTCAGCGAACAAAATAGATAACACGTATATCATCCCTATGAGTAAATCCTCTTTTCTTTTCACCCTCATTTTTTCCTTTCTTTTTACGACCTCAGCGCACGCAGCGGATTTTGCTTTTTATAAAAAAACTACCAACTACAACATCGAAACGAGTATTGGTATCGCAACGGGGGACACTCGTGCGGCATTTGCGGTAAAGATCGTCAACAAAGAAAACACATCTTTGACCAACACACTCAAGGTATATAAAACAGTCGGTACAACCACGACCTGTAGTAGCGACATAGTATTTACCGAAACACATACCGCTCAACCACAAGCAACGTTTGAAAAAAACATCCCCATCTCGACACTAACACCGAACACTACATACTGTTTTGACTATAGTGAATGGGTCGGGGAGCACTTCACCACCGACAAAGGAACCGAGCTCCCCGGAGGAACCTCTCCAGCTGTTTCTGATGGTTCATATCATCTGCTTGCTCCGTTTCCAGGACTTTCAGTACTCATTGATCAGAGTCAGTGTGGGAGTGCAAAGCCAGGTGAGATATGTAGTATTGGGGATTTGTTGAACTTCATCTTCAAGATATTGATTGGGGTGACTGCAGTGATACTGGTATTTCGACTGGTGTATGAGGGGTATACGTATATGGTGACTGATGTGCCGTTCTTGAAGGCGAGTTCGAAAGGGAACTTCATGACTGCATTGGGAGGGTTGTTGTTGGCAATGGCTGCATGGTTGATATTGAATACGATCAATCCGAAGTTGGTATCAAATGATATTAGTGTGGAGGAGGTGAGTGTGGGGGTTGAAAACCCTGAAGGAATAGGGGCATTCGATTTTGAATCAATCAAAAACCTAAGTAAGGGTGGAAAAATCAGCTGCCCAGCCGGAGGAGGACAGTCTTCTATACCGAGCATCGCACAAAGTTTTGTCGGAAAAGTATCCTATAACCAAGACAGACGTAACAGTGTTATCAGCGATGACATCTACCTCGACTGTTCAAGTTATGTTGCAACAGTACTAGACTGCGCAGGATTTGATACAAACAGAAGCTCCACCACTGTCACTTTCTTTAGTGGTGCGGAAAGAATAAACCCAAGCACAACTGATTACAGTAAAAATATTGTAAATGGAATAGCCCTTCAGCCGGGGGATTTGATTGGGTGGCCAGCAACAAGTAAATCAGGTCATGTCTTGATTTATATTGGAAACGGAACTTTGGCCGAAGTTCACGGACCAACTTATCCAACAAAAGGAGGTAAAAAAAATGCTGCGGCATCTACCACCTCTTTGGCAAGCTATTCCCATCGTGACCAATTTACAAATGTAAAAAGGCTTTCTAAATAACTCAATTAAGATTACAGTCCTTACCATATATAGTACACTGTACCCATGCGACGGTTATTCATTTTTATACTTTTAGTAAGCCTCGTCGGATTCGGCGGTGTTGTACTACATACTACGGCCCAAAATACTGCCGATGTTTCACTGACAGTAGAACCATTCAACCCCCTGCCAGGATCCCCGGCAACAATCCGACTTGTTAGCTATGGTGTTGACCTTGATCAGTCACTTATAAACTGGAGCTATAACGGCACAACCGTAGCAAGTGGTACCGGCAAACGAACTATCACGGTAACTGCACCCGCAGCAGGATCAACAGGGCTAATCAGCGCCACCGTATCAGCGAGCGGTTTTGCATCTGCGTCCGCAAGCGTGCTTTTACGACCCGCTAGTGTAGACCTATTATGGGAAGCTGCCGATGCAACAACTCCTCCATTTTATAAAGGAAAAGCGATGCTTCCTGATGGGGGACGACTACGCTTCACTGCACTACCGGCAGCTTCATCTTCACAGCTCAGCTATACCTGGACACGCAACTCTTCTGCGTTGCCTGATGTATCAGGTTTTGGAAAATCAAGCATCACACTAAAACAAAACATCCTGACCGGCAGTGAGCGTATCGAGGTTACTGTAACTGGTGGGTTGTTTTCTGGGGCAGGTGCTGTATCAGTTACTCCAAAGTCGACAGCAATTGTTGCGTACAAAAATAATGACGGTTTTATTGACTATACCAACGGATTTACAAACGCTATTCCAGTACGAGAAAGTGGAGCAGTGCTTCATTTTGAACCATACTATTTTTCTGTTCCACAAAACATCTCATCAGATATTGACGTTATGATGACATCAGGAGGCCAAGAAGTTGGACAGTCGACCAATCCTATAGAGCTCGCTATTGGGCGACCAGACAAAGGGGGACAGAGCGCACTCACCGTCGCAATGAACACCACCCTCTACAGTCTTCAATATGCAGAGAAGGCTTTTACGATTCTTTTTGATTAGTATGAAAAAAGTATTTTTTATGTTCTGTACAAGTATTCTCATAGCAATATGTTTCGTACGTATAGCACAAGCAGAAACTGTTTCATTTGGTACTACCTTTGGTGGGACAAAGACCGGTATTGCTATTGCAACCAATGAAACCATGGGGAATATCTCTTTTAGTATCGACAACACTCAGAAAACAAAAATCGATGAACCCTTTACTGTCTACAAAACAATAAGTGACGTATGCACTACTGATATTGTCCTGACCGACAAGATAGTGATGGAAAACCTCGATACGCTCAAGAAAGATTTCACTCTGCCACACCTCTCTCCCAACACCACCTATTGTTTCACCTATGCGGACCTCATCGGGGAGCACTTCACCACCGACAAAGGAACTGAACTCCAAGGAGGAACACCTCCAACTGTTTCTGATGGTTCATATCATCTGCTTGCTCCATTTCCAGGACTTTCAGTACTCATTGATCAGAGTCAGTGTGGAAGTGCAAAGCCAGGTGAGATATGTAGTATTGGAGATTTGCTGAACTTCATCTTCAAGATATTGATTGGAGTAACTGCAGTGATACTGGTATTTCGACTGGTGTATGAGGGGTATACGTATATGGTGACTGATGTGCCGTTCTTGAAGGCGAGTTCGAAAGGGAACTTCATGACTGCATTGGGAGGGTTGTTGTTGGCAATGGCTGCATGGTTGATATTGAATACGATCAATCCGAAGTTGGTATCAAATGATATTAGTGTGGAGGAGGTGAGTGTGGGGGTTGAACAACAACTTGCGCTTGAACAAGCAGGTTATGATGCAGCTGCGATCAAAAATCTTAGTCCAGATGACATCAGAAATATCGTTATTTCCTATCAAGGAAAATATAAATACATACAGAATGAATACATCCCAGCACGAGACGCAGCCCTGCCAAGTGCGAGCAAAGGTGTGAAGATATTAATTACTGCACATACTGCAATGGAAGGATTCTACCCAGGAGCAAAATCTTACCGAACAAATAACCCAGGCAATATTGGTAATACGGACAATGGGGCAACGGTCACTTACAGAACACTCGGAGAGGGGATACAGAAACAGTACGATCACATCAATG
>CAYUDJ010000039.1:0-1965 GCA_964443635.1 uncultured Candidatus Saccharibacteria bacterium
AAATCACTAAAAAGTCAAGTGTTTGGGTTTCTTTAAATCCTAAACTCAATCACGTCCCCATCTTTGACGATATATTCCTTCCCTTCTATACGAACCTTGCCTTTGGCGCGCGCTTCAGCATATGAGCCTGCATCGAGCAGATCTTGCCAGTAGACCACTTCTGCACGGATGAATTTGTCTTTGAAGTCAGTATGGATCGCAGTGCCCGCAATCGGTGCCGTACTCCCCTTCTGTATTGTCCATGCGCGGCTTTCATCAGGGCCAGTTGTTAAAAATGTCTCAAGCCCTAGGAGATCATAGGCGCCCTTGATCAGGTCATCAAATCCTTGCTCAAACACTGCATCAATGACCACATGCTTGCCTGGTAGTTGTGCAACGATAGCATCAACAACATTTTCTGCTGCTTCTGATGCGTTGAGTGCGTAGAGGATGGGCTTCATCGTCAGCAGGTTGAGTTGTTGCACGAGTGGTTGCTCTTTTTCATCAAGCGCTACAGTTTGCGCGAGCTGCTCACCCTCAAGCGCTGTCTTTATTTTCTCAAGTGCGACCTGAAGTACCACCGCATCTTTGTCGCCACGTTTCGCATCACGATTGTTGCTTTCCATACGCTTGTTTACCGTTTCGAGATCAGCGAGCATCAACTCAAAGTTAATGATTTGGATATCATCGAGCGGACTGACACGTCCTGCGACGTGAATAATGTCTTTATCATGAAAAACGCGCACCACTTCGAGGATAGCATCGCACTCACGGATATTTGCAAGGAATTTATTTCCCAACCCTTCGCCTTTGGATGCACCTGCAACAAGTCCTGCAATGTCGACAAACTCAATTGCAGCAGGAATAGTCTTTGCCGACTTGGAGAATTCTGAAAGCTTGGTCAATCGTTCATCAGGTACAACAACGATACCGACTGATGGGTCGATTGTGCAAAACGGGTAGTTCTCCGCGGGGACACCTTTCTTGGTCAGTGCATTGAAGAGAGTTGATTTGCCGACATTTGGAAGGCCGACGATACCGATATGGAGTGCCATACTATTTCCCCATCAACTGCATGAGTGGTCCGAGTTCTTCACGATACTTCATGATCTCGCTCTGATATTTTTTCATCGCCATCTGTGCCGCATACATCTCTGCCATGCCACCTTTTTTCTGAAGCTCTATTTCAGTCTGGATCTTTTCGAGCAAAGCCTTCAAGTCAGGATTCTTTTCGATAGACTTGAGACTTGCCGCGAGTTCGGGATGCTCGTCGAGCTGTTTGGCGATTGCCTCTGCCTGATCCTTTGATACGCCCTTCATTTGAAGGGTCTTTTTCACTAAAAATGATTTGATTCCCATAGACGCTCACTATAGCAGAAAATGTTTTATACTGAAACCATGACAGCAGCTGAAACACTCCGGAACATCCATGACAAGTGGGCAGCAGCAAACACCTGTGAACTCAAATATACAGCCACGCGACCGGTCTATGGTGATGGGAATCCTAAGGCGGATGTGGTATTCATCGGTGAAGCACCAGGTAAACATGAAGACCTACACGGTGTGCCGTTCGTCGGGGCGGCAGGAAAATTTCTCAATGAAATGCTCGGGAGTATCGGCATGAAGCGCGAGGATATCTATATCACCAACATTGTAAAGTATCGTCCACCAAACAACCGCGATCCTGAACCCCAAGAAAAAGAAGCTTGCAAGGATTGGCTCCACGAAGAACTCGCATTCATCAAACCAAAACTTATTATCTTTTTGGGGCGACATTCGATGACGCACTTTTTTCCTGAGCTCAAAATCTCATCAGCCCATGGGAAGCTCATTATTGAACATATAGCTGGTATATCAACCAACTATTTTTTGCCACTCTATCACCCAGCAGCAGCGCTCTATAACGGCGGCCTCCGTGCACAGCTACTATCTGATTTTAAAAAAATTCCAAAGGTATTAAAGAAAATTAAAAAATAACGTTCTTAG
>CAYUDJ010000039.1:2065-4018 GCA_964443635.1 uncultured Candidatus Saccharibacteria bacterium
GTCTTGCCAATGTAGGCACCATTGTGAATCGCAGTCTGTGCAAGCCCGCTGTATTGTGTACCAGCACCATCTCCTGCAATAAATACGTGGTTATCAGTCGGTAGCGAGAGCTGATCAGACACGACCAGTCGCTTGCGGTCAGTGAGTGCTGCATTTGGTATCGTATCGAATGATTTGCTGATGCGCGTGCCGGCAGTCCAGATGACGGTGTGTGAATGCATATTCATATCGGTTGTTGTGATTGCTTCGATATCTTGCGACTGCAAAACGCGATTGGTGAAAATATTCACTCCCATTTGTCGCAGGCGCATTTCTGCTTTCTTGGAAATTTTTTCTGACAATGTGGGTAATACACGAGCTCCTCCTTCGATCAAATCAATCGTGATGAGGTTTGGATCGATCTTTACTGACTCTGCAAGATTGGTAAGAAAACTCCGCAAGTCTCCTGCAAGCTCAACACCTGACGGACCTCCGCCAACCACCACCACATGGAGCCGCTTCACAAGCTCATCTTTTGAAAGAGTTGCAGCATTCGCAAACAGTTCACAAAAGTGACGCTTGAGACGCAGCGCCTCAGTCACTGACTTGAAACTGAATGAAAGCTCAGTAAGTCCCGGAATATTAAAATAGTTTGTTTCGCTTCCAAATGCGAGCACTGCATAGTCATAACTCATTTCTTGTATCGTTCCATCCTGTTCATACGAAACAACCTGGCGACTTTGGTCGATACCAGTATAGGTGCCAACGATACGCTCAACCTTTGTCGTATCCGAGAAAATGGTCGCAAGCGGAACTGAAACTTCAATCGGAAGTGCCCCCGTGACAAGCTTGTACAATGCTGGATAGTATTCAAATGTGTCAGTTTTTGATATGAGCGTAATCCGAGCAGTAACCCCTGATCTACGAAGTGTCTTGATTGTCTCGATACCGGCAAAGCCTCCACCGACGACAACGATATGAGCAGTGTTGAATTTCATTGGGCCAGTATACCAGATAGGGCATAAATCAGACCTATTGTGTATACTTGTAATGTGGAGCACCCAGAATCGTCACAACAGCAGAGTCAAGATAAAGAAACATTGTTTCTCGACATGATGAATACCTACCAGGATGCAATATTCCGGTTCCTCTACTTTCGGGTTGGGAACCGTGCCGTGGCAGTCGATATCACCCAGGACACCTTTACGAAGGTTTGGGGCTATCTGGCAGGCGGCAAAGAGATCCAATATCCGGAGGCATTCCTCTACCGAAGCGCCAAAAACGCACTCATTGACTACTACAAGAAAGAGAAATCCTCATCGCTCGATATCCTCATGGATGCAGGGTTCGATCCTGGGTCAACCAAGGATACCGACGACATCCTCAAGCGTGATGACATCCAAAGTATCCGCGTACTCATGGACGATATGGATGAGGATTCTCAGCAGATCATCTATCTGCGCTTTGCAGAAGAAAAACCGATCGAGGAGATAGCAGCACTCTATGGCAAGACAACAAATGCCATGACTGTCGCAATTCACCGATTGGTCAAAAAGATCAAGGCACGCTACGACGAAACACACCAATGGAACAACGACTAACAAAACTCAATACGATCAAGTCGATTTCTCTCTCAGAAGAGGAGCGTAACTTATTGCGCGCACATGCGGCCCATATCATGGTGACCAAACCTTCACAGAGTGTTGAGTCGCTCTTTCGTCGCGGTGTACACCATGGATTGCGTATTGCGCTTTCGAGTTTCCTTTTCGTTATATTTGTCGGCGGCAGTGTTTCAGCAGTTGCTGACAATGCACTCCCTGGTGATCCGCTCTATTCTTTCAAACTCAATGTCAACGAGCAGGTCAAGGGATTCTTTTTGAAAACACCTGAAGAAAAGGTTGTCTATACCAAGTCACGTATCGAAACACGCATGAAGGAAATGACAACCCTTGCCCAATCCCAGACTCTGACCAA
>CAYUDJ010000040.1:0-3931 GCA_964443635.1 uncultured Candidatus Saccharibacteria bacterium
GGTAATGGTGGAGGTTTTGGCGGTGGAAATCGCAACAACGATCGCCGTTTCTAATCCCATCTTTTCTTTACAGAAACAAAAAATCCCCTCATCGAGGGGATTTTTTGCAATAAAAAAACTCCCGGGGGTTATACCGGGAGTCATACTAAATGATTCACTACTTATGTGTTTTCTTTTACCCTCTGAGCAACATTTGCAATGAGGAAATACCTGCCTAAACCTCCTGTCACTTCATCCACCATTGTCTGCAGCATGTGCTTATCTTCACCAATGGCACGATCAAGTGCTTTCATGGTTATAAGCGAACCAACGTGCTGTGATGAGAAGACCCTAGTAGTATCGCTGCGTCGCTGGTATATTTCATCCACCAACTGTTCGTAGAAATCTTGCTTTAGTTTATGTTTAAGCATAATTTCAAGCAGATCGCTGACAAATGCCGCACCTTTTTCCTTATCTCCTCCTATCACATCAATGCCGCAAGATGAGGCAACATAGGCTGCAATTGCATTGCTATCAGAAAAGAGTATCGCATCGCCATAATCCCCACTTGCCCCGGAAAAGCCAACGTTGTTGTCTACACCCACTTTCAAGTGTCCACCAACAACAACAAACGGTGCACGTGTTGTCTGAGTAAACTCATCAACAGGTTTTCCAAATTCATCACCGATCATTGGCCAGTCTAGACGTTTTAGGTGCTCATAGGCGATTTCTTTGTGAAAGCCCTTATCGAGACTTATCACATCGATTGATGCCATGTCGCCGAATCCGTAGAAACGAATGCCAACAACATACTTCTGGTCATTTTTTGCACGAGCGCCATTTTCTATGAATGTACGCATGTTCACCATGGCAGTAGTACCAGGATTACCTGAAGTATCGGTTGCCAATGCTGCAACGGCAGATCCTTTTAACGCATTAGTTTGAGAATAAATGGAGTTAAATGAATTAACAGTCCAGAAGCCTTCAATATCTGAAGGGTCTTGAAGTACGATAACATTTGGGTTCATATAGAGTTGTTTTAGATGATTGAAAAGAACTATGCGTATTATAGCATAGTTCTTTTAAAGAGTCAAACCGCCTAGTTTATATTTTTATTCTCAATTTCGTTTTCGATATCACGAGCAAACACATATTTATCCCCATAGCCAGTGGTTTGTTTTGGATGTCCTAAAACAATTTTATCATTACCCCGAGAAATCACCCGAAGTACTTCATTATAATTTGCTCTTGAAGCAACCTCATCTGGAATATGAACTGGTTCAGAATTTATAAATAAACGGTCTTCATATGGTTGGTCAGTGTATTGGAGTGCTAATTCTGGACCAACCTCAGCTGGAACAAGTTTCAATCCAAGTTCTAGTGCTCGTGCATCCATATTCCAACCATTACCGTGATAGTAATCATCACCTTTACCGAGTTGTTTCTCTGTAAGTATTACAAGATGGAGTTTTTTAGAATCGGGAGAATATGTAATATATTTCATGATTTCTGCAGCATCGCCCTGTACTTCTCGTCCAGCAGCTCTAATAGCTGTTTTAAATTCTTCGCCTGTTTTTGGGCCATTACCAACAACTATTTCTTTGAATTTAACTTCACCATCTGGAAAATTTTCATACACGCGTTCAATACTCAATGGAAGTTTTTTGAAAATATCTTTTACAAATGGCCCATTGTAAATTTTAGTATTTTCATTAATTTCTTCTGGTGATAGGGCAATCTGATCTTTTGTATATTTTCCTTTAAAAAATTCAAAAAGATCACCTATTCCATCTTGTATTGCCTTTCTCTTTTCTTTTGCAACCCCTTCGGCTTCCTGATAGCGAATACCGCCTTTTTCATACTTTAAAACCTGTTGGGCAGTTTCAGGATCAGTTTTTCTAATATCTTTTAGATCTTCTGCAAGGTTATCCCGGTAGTTTTTTGAATCAAAATTTTCCATACCTCAAATAGTACCCCCCCCTGAGGGTAATTGTCAATGAAGCCTCTATGATATAAAGATTATATGTCTGTGGGCGAAAGTCCCGTTCAGCCAACAATTTGTAAGCTGAAGCCAGACATACTAAAAATTCCCTCTTCGGAGGGAGTTTTTATTTCTTGCTCATATCTACGGGTATGTTATACTCGAGTCATCATTATGAAAGAGACCCTTGCACAGATACGTCTGTGCCGGGGGCTTTTTCTTTTTGAGCTATAGATGAGAACTTATGATAGTGATCATTGAGAAATAACAGCTTACTGTTTTTATTCCGTATCAGAATGGAACAGGTATCTCTATCAGGTGCAACAACAGCCTTCAACGCACTATGATCCTTCAAAAACTCAACAAGACAGCCGAAATCACCATCACCACTGACCAATACGCACGAAGTAAATACCTTTGTATAAAAATCGGATGTCGTTTTCAAAACAAGCTCCGCATCACAGTTCCCTTTGACAATTCCACCGACCGAAATAGTCTGCTTGAAGACTAAAATAAAACCGCATTCCTGAAGATGTTCATACAGCTTTGTCCTGCCAGGAACAAGTCCGATAAACAGATATATTGCATTGGTATTATATTTTTGCTGCAACCATCTCTTGAGTTTTTTGTAATCAATATCGAACCCAAGCTGCTTTGCTGATCGGTGCAGATTGTTTCCATCAATATACATATTGGTTTTCTCCATTACACTATCCTATCAACCGTAGATAAATTTTTGCTCAAGAACCCTTGGAGCACAAAGCTGATTTTTTGTATACAATACACTCATGCTCTCCCTCACTTCCCCTATCGGTTCCCTCATCCGCCTCAAAGATACAACACGTATCGGATTACTGAAACTCGGTATTCATACCGTGAATGATTTGCTCCATCATTTTCCCAGTCGCTATGCCGATGCATCAAGTTTCACTTCTATCCAGAACCTTGCCGAAGGTGATGAAGTCACTGTCCGCGGACGACTCACCAAGCTCGCCGCAAAGAAGGGATGGAAAAGCAAGATGACGATGACCGAAGGAATAGTAGAGGATGTCAGCGGTAGCATGCATATCGTGTGGTTCAACCAACCCTATCTCTCAAAGATGCTTACTGTTGGACAAAATGTTGAACTCACCGGTAAGGTCAGTACGTACCAAGGCAAGCCGACGCTCACCAATCCAAGTATGCGTGAGGAGAAAGTTCTCGGCATCGACAGTCATGACTCACTCTTTGGTTCTGACAACGGCCCCCTCACCCCCATCTATCCAGAAACGAAAGGAATATCGAGCGAATGGATCAGACATGCAATCAACCGCGCACTTTCAGAGCTTGCTGATATCCCTGAGCACATTCCCGCAGAATTATTAAAACAGTATTCGCTCCCCAACCTCCGCACTGCACTCATCTGGATTCACACTCCCAAAAACAAAGACGATGCAACCAAAGCCCGCAAGCGATTTGCATTCGATGAAATATTTTCGATCAATGTCGCGCGTGCTCGTGAACGTGCAGCAATACGCGAGACACGCGCATATAGTATTGATACGAGCACCATCGATATCGATTGGTTCATCAAACGCTTTGGATTCCCGCTGACCAATGCACAAAGTCGAACTGCAACCGATATCCTTCATGACCTTGAGCAATCCTCTCCCATGTCTCGACTCCTTGAAGGAGATGTCGGAAGCGGTAAGACCGCCGTTGCAGCAATTGCTGCCTATGCAACAGTCATGAATCGCCCAAGCATATCTGGTAAAAAACAAACATATGGCAATCTCCAGGTTGCATACATGGCGCCCACTGAAATCCTTGCAACACAGCATTTCGAATCATTCATCGAATTATTTAAAGACTCAGGCATTTCCATTGCACTGATCACGGGCAGTGGTGCACGCAAGTACCCAACAAAAGTCGCATCGAGCAAACACCCCTGGACTGACATCTCACGCCCTCAGCTAAAAAAATGGATTGCAA
>CAYUDJ010000041.1:0-1059 GCA_964443635.1 uncultured Candidatus Saccharibacteria bacterium
AGTTCGATGTGACCCATGCGTTCACGACGAACGATTGACTGCGTTATTTCGACGCCACATTTTTCACAGATGATACCTGCATAACGGATGCGCTTATATTTTCCACAGTAACATTCATAGTCCTTTTCAGGTCCAAAGATACGTTCGTCAAAGAGACCTCCACGTTCAGATCGCCCTGTACGGTAGTTGATGGTCTCAGGTTTGGTGACTTCACCAAAACTCCATTCACGGATTGCTTCCGGGCTTGCGAGCTTGAGTCCGATTTGATCAAAGTGTGTTGTATCGAGTGTTTTCATATATATAACTTCGTTTGATTAATTAGGCAGTCACCTCTTCGCTAGTAATATCTCGAACCGGCATCTTTGTCTTTGCGAGATCGACATCCAGTGCAAGACCACGGAGATAGTTCAACATCACCATGAACGATGCAGGGATGTTTGGATCTCTGATCGGTTCACCCTTGATGATCGAATCAAATGTCGCCGCACGTCCACGAATATCGTCAGACTTGATGGTAAGCATTTCGCGGAGAATGTGTGATGCACCATATCCTTCGAGTGCCCAGACCTCCATTTCTCCGAAACGCTGACCTCCACCTTGCGCCTTACCGCCGAGTGGTTGCTGTGTGATGAGTGAGTACGGACCAATAGAACGCATGTGAATCTTGTCTTCAACCATGTGGTGCAGTTTCAAGATATACATGAATCCGACCGCAATATCCTTTTCAAATTTTTCACCGGTTCGTCCATCAAAAAGTGGTACAAGACCGTTTTCAGGGAGTCCTGCAGCAACGAGCTCGTCCTTGATTTCCTGATCAGTTGCACCAGCAAACGGTGGAACGATAGCTTGGTAGCCGAGTTCATGTGCTGCGAGTCCGAGATGGAGCTCAAGGATCTGACCGAGGTTCATACGTGATGGAACACCGAGTGGTGTAAGCACGACGTCCACTGGAGTACCGTCTGCCATGTATGGCATGTCTTCTTCTGGAAGCACGACTGAGATGACACCTTTGTTACCGTGTCGTCCAGCGAGCTTGTCTCCAACTGAGATGTTTCGGAG
>CAYUDJ010000041.1:1159-2412 GCA_964443635.1 uncultured Candidatus Saccharibacteria bacterium
GTGATTTCGGGACCAAGCTTGGTATCGCGAACCACACAGGTAAATTCTGCAATATAAATAGAAGTGAATTTTGAATCCTTGATCAAACGCTCTGAGAGAATGATCGCATCCTCGAAGTTTGCACCGTTCCATGACATGAATGCAACGCGCATGTTCTGTCCGAGGGCAATCTGTCCACGATCTGAAGTAGAAGTATCAGCAAGAAGGTCTCCCTTCTTTACCTTCTGACCAACTGATACGACAGGTCGCTGGTGGAATGTACCAAAGCTGTTTGTTCGCTGGAAGTTTGTAAGTGTATAGGTGTGATCCTTGCCAGTCTTGTCATCCTTGATAACGATCTTCTTTGCATCCATAGATACGACTTCACCTGCTTCAGCTGCCATGATGAGGCGGCCTGAGTACTGTGCCGCATCTTCTTCGGCCCCTGTTGCAACCAATGGTGCTTCTGGACGGATACAAGCAACAGCTTGTTTCTGCATGTTAGAACCCATCAATGCACGGTTTGCATCGTTGTGTTCGAAGAATGGAATCATAGAAGTCGCAAGTGAGAATGCCTGGTTTGGTGCAACGTCGATGAAGTCAACATCTTTGCTTGCAACGATACCTGGACTTGTTTTGATACGAGCGGCAACACGTTCAGGGAGATTACCCTTTTCATCATATTTCACTGCTGCATGAGCAATGGTGTATTTCTCTTCTTCAGCAGCATTAAGGTACACGATTTCATCAGTGATTTTGCCACCTTTTACTTTTGCATATGGAGTCTCAATGATACCGAATTCGTTGATATGTGCATAAAGCGCAAGACGAAGGATAAGACCGATGTTCGGACCTTCTGGTGTGTGGATCGGACAAACACGACCGTAGTGAGACGTATGTACATCACGAACTTCGAGTGTTGCACGCTCTCGTGTGAGACCTCCGGGACCAAGCGCTGAAACAGTACGGAGCTCTTCGATCTCTGCAAGGATGTTGTCCTGTTGCATGAACTGTGAGAGCTGGTTGGTCGTAAAGAATTCCTTGATACGAGCCTGGAGTGGACGCTGGTTCACCACCTGAATCGGCAATGCATTTTGTGCATCGATAGTCGACATACGGTCCTGAACATTACGCTTGATCTGAGTAAATCCGAGGTGGATCTTTGATGCGAGCATTTCACCCATGAATCGTACACGACGTGAAGAAAGGTTGTCGATATCGTCAGGACGTGAGTGTGGGTCAGCATTGAGACCAATGATGTGGTTGATGATGAT
>CAYUDJ010000041.1:2512-3889 GCA_964443635.1 uncultured Candidatus Saccharibacteria bacterium
CGGTTTGGGATGATTTTTGCACCGAAAAATCGCTTGCCTTTGATTTCAAGCTCAGTAAAGAACACGCCGGAAGAACGCTGGAGTTGCGGAATGATAGAACGCTCAACACCGTTGATGATGAATGTTCCGTGGTTGGTCATTACCGGGATATCAGAAAGGAAAATTTCCTGCTCTTTGTCAGTACCGGTCTGTTTGTTGGTGAGTTTGATACGCGCCTTCAACTGCGTCTCAAGTGAGAGCTTGTTTTCTTTTGCGTAGTTTTCGTCAAATTTTGGTTCAGTGAGATGAAATGAGACAAGATCGAGTTGGAACTTCTTGCCTGAGTAGTCTTGGATTGGAGTGAATTCTTTGAATACCTCCTTGATCCCTTTTTCAATCAACCAGTTGTATGAGTCGATCTGGTGTTGGATCAGGTTTGGAAATGCTGCTAAAGGTTTTTTGTACTTAGAAAAGTACTTCTTTGGGCGTACCGCAGTTTTTGTTTTACTCATAGGTAATATATAGCGCAAAAAACGCCACATCAATTCCGCCGGCCGGATTGATGGGCTTTATCTATTAAAATCTCCTCGTAACCAACAGAATCTCCCGCAACTCTTCCAACATCTGTAAGGCCCACAGTATAGTGGAAAGGTCATAATCTGTCAATAAAAAAAGAACCCCCCGAATATTCAGGAGGTCTTATTATTACTAGGACCAATTCTAGATGTATTGTACCACAGTTTCTTCTAACCAAGGTCTCCATTTTTGTTTACCAAATCTGTTTGCCCGGTCTGTCATTGCTTTAGCTGTTGCTGGTTGGATAAAATATTTTTTATCTTTCTTCGCTTCTACTTCAACAACTAGTTTAGGTTTATCCGTCTTTCCACCTTTTACGGCCTTAAGAGGATTCTTTTTAGGATTCTCTACCGCATGAAGCTTGTTGTATTGATTGAGATATTTATGCGCTGCTCTCATACTCTATTGTTTTATAGGTTTAAAATGAACACTAAATACATAGTATCACGTTAAACATATAAAGTCAATAGCAGGCTACCTCCCTTCCTTTTGCTGCTTCTGACGCCATTCGTCGATCTTTTTATGATCCCCTTGGGTCAATACTGGCGGTACTTTGTGCTTTTTACCGTCTTTTTTAGGCCAAACGAGTACTTCTGGACGTGTATAGACACGAGGACTTGCAACACGACTTTCCTCTAGCGACTCCCCTTTTCCGAGCACTCCAGGGATCTGACGAACAATAGCGTCAGTCATGACAAGCGCAGGCAACTCCCCACCAGTCAGAACGAAGTCACCGATACTGTATTCATCGGCTTTGAGAATTTTACGGACACGATCGTCCACTCCTTCATAGCGACCACAAATAAATACGACGTCGGTATA
>CAYUDJ010000042.1:0-3726 GCA_964443635.1 uncultured Candidatus Saccharibacteria bacterium
GGAGATGAATAAACGGCTTGTCATTGTATTTGAAAAAAGCGAGTGCAAGCGCGAGCCCTGCAAATGCGGGCGCTAGGACAATACTGATATAGATTGGCAAGAACTTGAATGCCAGATATGCAAACCCCGCTCCCCCGGCCAGATAACCGAACTGTTTGAATGTCAGTGGACCGAATACTTTGTCTTCGATATCGATGAATTGTGGCACCTTGAATTGCATGTATACAATTGTACCGCACAAGTGAGATTATTTCCTTATTTTTTTCCTATTTTTCAGGAAGTTCTCGATATGGATCGATCAAGGGCTTGGTTGGCACACTTGGTGCGGCAGATGGAGTGCTATCAAAACTGAGATCGCGCTTCACCGGCATGATCATATTGGATTGGGTGAGACGGTTTTGCAGGCCTGCGAGAGGTGCGGCTGGAGTAATAGGTTTTGGGCTGATAACAACATTAGGAATAGGAACAGTTTCTTCGTTAGGATCTGGACTGTAGAATTCAGTGATATTTTCAGCGCGAGTAATAAATTCACTATCAATAATATAGAGTATTTTTGCCACGAGTTCCGGTTCCATGGTTTTTAACAAATCCTCAGCAACTTCAGTCATAGTTTTCAGCCCGACCAATATGTCATAGATTTCAATTCGTATACTGTCTTTCTGTGCATCAGTAATAGCAACAGTTTTCTGCATTGCATCAAGAAGGATGGTAAATGCGTCGCTCCACATGAAGTCCTGGACTTCTCCGGGCATGTTTTCAAGTGCCATATCGAGATCACGTTCTTCTTTTGTTTGTGTGTCGGTATCCATGGTTATGCTGCTGGTTTAGATTCTTCTTTTTTCTCAGTAGGTTTTCCTTTCTCGGCATCTTTATCTTTCTTTTCTTTATTGTCTTTCATTCTATCAACTTTCTCTTGAGCTCGCTCGATATCATCCAAAGCATTTTCAAGTTTATCAACTTCTTTTTGCTTTTGTTTCATGTCGTAATTGCGTTTTTTTCGAGTTACCGTATCCCCTGCTTTGTCTGCGGCATCTCTTTGCTTTTTCAATTCAGCAATATCGTCTTCCAGGTTTGATGTTTCCTGTAATATCGCATTTTCCAGATCTGCTGTCTTGTGGTCTTCGAATTTGTCTGATTTATTTACAGTATGAGTTTTTGCAACTTCCACAAGCTTTTTCTTTAGCTCATCGATTTTGTCGTTAAGTACGCGTTCAGGGTTACCACGACCCTGACTCTTCTTGGCATCATTGATGAGTTTATTTGTTGCTCGGTCGCTGACGTTTCCAAGTTTATTGTTGTTTATAATTGCTTCTGCAGCATTTTTAACCATGAGGGCTCCGATTACTGTTCCGATACCCGGCAATGCGGCAGCTAAGGCGCCACCGGCTAGGCCTTGAGCGACACTCAACCAATGTCGAGGTCTTCCGTCTTTGAGCCAGAATGATCCTTTGCGCAAATCTTCTGCATATTCTGCACGCATTGCTACTTCAAGACCGCTGACATTTTTGATGGTTCCGTATTTATCAAGACGTTCTATTTCTGCTTCCCGAGCTGCCTTGGCCACTTCTGATCCCGCAAGTTTTGCAGGATCTCCTTTGAACTCTTTAATAATAGCGAGTTTTGATTCTTGAATATCCCCTTCAAGTCGTGATTCAAGACCTGCTCGTTCAGCAGTTGCCCGATTAGATGCATTTGTTGCTCTCATAATTTCCTTTTCGTCTGCGCCTGCGTGAGCCTCTTCCAGTTTTTTATTAAGCTCGGTTTCTTTTTTCTTCGCTTCCTCAACAGTTGCTTTCAAGGCCTTGATTCGAGGGTCTGCATCAAGATTGTCTTGCCAGTTCTTTTCACCCGCTGCTTTGATTGCATCTGCTTTCTTCTTTTCCCATACTTCTTTTGCTTGTGAGTCAGTAAGATGTGAATAGTTTATTTCTCGTGCTTTCTTCTCAGCTCTCTTCTTCTCTCTCTCGTCAGCAAGTTTTTTCACTCCACCTGGTTTTCCTCCTTTGCCCACAGCTTTGTCCTGACCAAGCCCTACATTTCCTGAAATGTTGTCAACAGGTTTCGCACCCAAGAACCCAAATCCTTTATTGATAGTCGCCCCCGCAGTAAACTGCTTGCCACCTATTTTTACACCTGCGTTTCGGATATCAAATGATCCCGTTTGAGTTCGGTTGATAAGCTGGTTATTTAATTTAGCGAAGATGCTCTTGTCAGCATTTGCTGCTGCCCAATTTCTGTATTTTATACCTGCTTTGGTGTTATTGGTGACTGCTCGCATTCCTCTTCCGACTACATTACGTCCCAAGAATGCCCCCGCTCCCGCTGCAAGACCAATACCGCCACCAACAATTCCGCCCACTCCACCAACAGCTTTGTCTACAAAATTTTGGATACCGTTTCCAATCTTTCCAGCCAGATCTTTCGCAATGTCTGCTCCTTGTTTGATCATGAAATACAGGATCAACATCGGTACTGCAATACTTATGACAGTAGTGAAGAAGCTTTGGTTGGCAGCATCTTGCGGGAACAAGTTTTCGAGGAATCCTGACTGAATGAATGAGTAAATGATATAGAGGAAAAACACAAAGATCGGCGCAAGGAGAGCGTAGTTGGTGAGATCCTTAAACCAGTTACCCCACGATAGTTCCTTGATACCCCCAACGAGAGGCATGCCTCCACGAGTCAACACTGCAAATGGTGCGAATATCATCGCAACATACAGCCCTACGACACGACCCAAGAACATAAAGGCAACTTTCCAAAACATCATCGCAATACCAAAGAGTATCGCTGCGGCAATGAGCTCTACAATGATGAAATATCCTGCTGTCGTACCAGCGTCAAATGTTGTTCGGGTCACGTCATTGTCTTTTGAATTAGTGGCACTCCCTACGTTTCCAGAATACGCATTCGTATTTTTTACTGCCTTTGCTTGGTCAAGCGTCTTGGACCCAAACAATTTTTGAGGGTTGTATGCGGAGACTATCTTCTCAGAAAGTGGTGTGTAGGTACCGACCGTATCAGCAGGGTTCTTTATATTACCGTCTGCATCTTTTTCGCAGGGTCCTTTACAGACTGTCATTGAGGTGTAGAACACACGGGTCACAATATTTGAAATATCGATGATTACTCGTGTACCAAACAAACTAAAGTTGATGAGGAGTGCGTTGAGGATAAGTGTTGGCACAACTTTTTTCATCGAGTTACTACTCGTCTTGAATACGGTCTCCAGTCCTGTCCATACGAGTATAAGAATGAAGAACACGTTTGAAATATCGCGGACAATTTTCCAGCCTTTGACTGCAAATGCTGCACGATAGGATGCATCATCGAGTGAGTATCCGAGGAAGAAGTCAAAAAGGTTGCCCAGGAGTGCGGCAAACCACTGGATCGGTACGTAAATCACATAGTAGATACCTTGCGCGACACAACCCAAGATGTGGGATTCCGCACTAAATACCCCACAAGAAGGGAGAAAGTTTTCTTCTCTTGCAAAGGCATTTACTGCAGGAGCTTCATCTGCTTTTTGTTGCTCAGTAGCATTTACTGTTGCGTCTTTGGCAACCTCGTATACAACGGTTTCACCGATCTTGAAATAAGAACCTGCTTTGATTTTATTAAAAGGAGCATCATCACTACCGTTCATGACGGTGGTTTGTTTTGAGTGTGTTCCGTTCGAACTCATGAAGTTTGTACAAGGGGGGGCGACGATACGATCACCAAATC
>CAYUDJ010000043.1:0-3239 GCA_964443635.1 uncultured Candidatus Saccharibacteria bacterium
CGGATCAAACGACGGAGAATATATCCCTGGTCTTTGTTACTCGGACGAACACCTTCGATGAGCATCATGGTTGCAGTACGGATGTGGTCGGCAATGATGCGCGCTGAGGTCTCGTTGTATTTTTCTTTTGCAATGTTCTTTATGACATCCATAGCTGGTGCAAAAAAGTCAGATTCATAGACATTGCTTTTACCTTGAACAATCATGGTCACACGCTCAAGACCGCTTCCTGTATCAATATTTTTCTGTGAGAGCTGCCCAACAACCTTTCCATCCTTTGAGAGATACTGCATGAATACATCGTTCCATATTTCAACTACCTCACCTGTATCATCAGCTGCAACATATTGCTCATGTGTCATATCACCGAGCCCACTCTCTGTGACGTCATAGAACATTTCAGTATCAGGTCCACATGGGCCGTTCTCTCCTGCACTCCACCAGTTGTTTTTCTTTGGCAAGAAATAGATGCGGTGTTCAGGAATGAATTGTTTCCATATTTCAACTGCCTCCATGTCCCTAGGCGCATCAGCATCACCCTCAAATACTGTCACATAGAGACGCGTAGGATCAAGTCCGAGTCCTTCTTCTTTTGAAGTCAGGAATTCATAGCTCCATTTGATTGTATCTTCTTTGAAATAATCCCCGAGTGACCAATTACCAAGCATTTCAAAAAATGTCAGGTGTCGCGCATCCCCAATATCATCGATATCTCCAGTACGAACACACTTCTGACAACTTGCGAGACGGTTACCAAGTGGATGTGACTGACCTAAGAGAAACGGCACAAGCGGCTGCATACCGGCAGTATTAAAGAGTACTGAGGGATCGTTTTTTGGTACAAGAGACGCGGACGGCAAAATAGCATGCCCGCGCTTGGCGAAAAAGTCGAGGAATCTGGAACGGATATCTGAGGAAGTCATGACTACACTTTAGACGAATATTGGGTTTTTAGCCACTTTGCGTATTTTTCTGCCATATCCTCAAAGCTCTTCTTGTTGTCAGCAATAGTTTGTTTACCATGAACCATTTTAATGGAAGCATTCAAATTAATTACTTTTTTATACGGCGCTTTTTTTGACAATGTTTCAATACGGTCTTTTGCTAACTTCATTGCTTGCGGAATTGATCGAGTGATGCTTTTGATATATGAATCAGGGGAAAGTTTTTTGCCTGTTGCTAGTTTTACGAATTCTGGAAATGTTTTTGATCCTCCATACTTCCATACTTTTTGCATCTCCTTTCCGATAGCAGGATTATCAACGATATATCCATATTTTTTATAGAAGCATGCTCTCCATTGAGCAAGAGCAAGCTCTGCAAGCAGGTATCCTTGATACGAACATGAACTTTCCCATGAATATATATGCGGGACTTCGAGAACCATGAGCGTATCTCCGTTAAAATCAAAATATTTTTTACCTACCTTCTTTGCAAAGGCAAGAACTTTTTCTTTGGTGAGGGTTTTTTCTTCATATATCATTTTTTCAAATGCTGGAACTCTCAAAATACCCATTGGATCAAGAGGTTGCATTGCCTCAACAGCTTTTAGTTTCCTTTCGTAGAGTTCAATAGGATATGGAGCTCCCTCCGCAGTGATTGCATATCTACTAGTCCATTCAATACTTGAAAATACCGTATCCAAAAACATACTCTGTGTTTCGGCCCATGCAGTCGACATCGGAGCATATTCATGATTGACGCACACGTCTTTCATTTCACTACTGAGCATGTGCGCCGCATGTCCTCCTTCATGGAACAACGTCACCATACCTACATTACTTTGTCCTGGTATATCCAACACCACGTTGCAAGTGAATTGAGAACGTCCCGGAATTTTTTTTCCATCTTTATACGAAACAAGGTCCGGCCAGTGGCAAAAACCATTGTTGTACTTTCCTTTCCGATCAAGAAGGTCAAGTACCAACTTCCCTCCTTTATAATCAATTCCCATAGCAGCAAAAGATCTTCCCCATCGCACAAGTGCTTCTTCAAAGGGAAAATAAGGATTTTCTTCTTTTGTAAACGATCCAGCCATCATATAAGAGAAATTCCAAGGCTTTCGAAGTCCTGGTTTATTTTTTTCCAATGCGCGGATATTTTTAAAGCCGTATTTTGTTTTTTCATACAACGTATCAAATAGAGAAAAGAGTTCCTTCTTTGTCATCTTTTCTTCTATAGCAAGCTTATACGCAAAAAAATCTTCATAGCCTAATGTTTTTGCGAAAGCATTACGGAGCAGTACTAATTCGATATAATCAGATACATTTTCAGCAGCTATTACTTGTACAGCATCAAAACATGCCTTTCGTATCACTTCTGATTCTTCAGTCGTAATCATCGATCGCATTTTATTTACTGATGCTGCAACAAATTTTTTACTTTTGGGATCAATATATCCTTCCTTGCGAGAACTACGATTTTTTTCAATTTTTGTCTCAAGTTCCGCAATCTTTGCTTTCAAATCCTTGCCTTCAGATGGCACCTGATACAACGAAAAGAATCGTTGCCAGTCACTGAGTCTACCCTTTGATTCGTCTTTTGATTTCTGCAACCAGGTTTTTACTTGTTCATAGAGTGCTTCATTATTTCGAAATTCATCACGTTTTTTTAGTGCAATATCTTTTTTCTCATTATACGAATGGTCTCCCATATATGACAGCCAAAAATAGTCTTCATAGGTTGTATGAAGTTTCGCATACGTTGTATTCAAATAATTGAGTAATTCTTTTGCTGATCCAAATGTTTTCATAGTACTGTTGGTTATGACAATGCATCTTCATCCAATCCTTTATTCTTTCGGATGGCCATATTTCTAATAAAAGACTCGATAAACCACAATACGATGAATGTGAAGAGTGCGAGGATGGTCACGATAACAGCAAGTTCACGCAAGCCAAATCCTGCAGCCATACCAATGCCTGCCGCAACCCAGAGACCGCTTGCAGTCGTTATCCCACTGACACGCTGGTCATTATGAAAAATAGCACCGACACCAAGGAATCCTGCTGCGGCGACTACCTGAGCTGCAATACGGAGTGGATCAAAGTTTGCAGTACCAGCAAACTGTGCAGCAACGATTTGAGAAATGGTTACAAAAAGTGCAGAACCCATAGCAATGAGTGTGTAGGTACGCATGCCAGCAGTCTTGTGCGCAACAAATCGCTCAAGTCCGAGTACCATACCGAGCCCCATTGCAACAAGAAGATTAAGAAAAATATCACTGGTCAAAATATGTA
>CAYUDJ010000044.1:0-2887 GCA_964443635.1 uncultured Candidatus Saccharibacteria bacterium
TTAGTATCGTCAAAGAATCGTTTTTCCAAGCTGTTAAAAATGCATGGTATCAAGTCGTTACAATTTCGCGTGAAATCCTTGCTACTCTTGGTATGCTCGTGTGGGGATTTGTAACCGGGCATGGGTCAACGAGTGGTCTGATGGGGCCAGTTGGTCTTGCAAAGGCGGTGGGAAGCGCGGCAACATTTGGGCTCGCATATCTACTTGCCTTTACTGCAACTATTTCTATCAATTTGGCTATTCTCAACGCTATGCCGTTCCCTGCACTCGATGGAGGGAGACTCATTGTTGTATGGGGAGAAGCAATCACAAAACGGAAGTTTTCCGCAAAGACGGTAGGCATTATTCATGCAGTCGGTTTCGTCCTCCTGATCCTTCTTATGGTCGTTCTGACAGTGGGGGATATACGTCATAAGCTTTAAAAATAAAGGGTTTATCGCCCACTGTACAATAGTTTGACTTTTTTCTTATCCATGATAGAGTGTATTACATAACAACTAAATCACATTACACCACACTATGCCTGTTATCAGTTTCAAACCAAAACAAGTCACCAAACGTCTCCTCTCGAACCTTCAGGACCGAGCATACGATGTCATAGTCAATCGATATGGATTGAGTGATACTGCTGACTCAAAGACCCTCGAGGCAATCGGTAAAAAATACGGCATTACTCGTGAACGTGTCCGTCAGATTGAAAATGCTGCACTTACTGCGATTCGCAAGAGTGAAGCATTTAAAACTGAGCATAAAACATTTTCTGAAATCAAAGATTTGATTGAAACAACTGGTGCAATGGTGCATGAGGATGACTTTTTGTCATTCATCTCAAAGGATAAGTCAGTCCAAAACCACATGCGATTTTATTTGGTACTTGGAGAAGAGTTCACGATGATGAAAGAAGACGAACACTTCAACGCTCGTTGGACTGTCGATGAACAGCTTTCTACGGTTGTACACGACGCGCTTCACAGTGTGTATCGCAATCTTAGTGACAAAGACCTCCTTTCCGAAGAAGATCTTGTCGCTCGTTTCCTTAAAGAAATCAAAGATGTTGCTTCCCAATATAAGAACGAGGAGGTTGCACGACGTTGGCTCAATATTTCAAAAAAGATTGGTAAGAACCCGCTCGGTGAATGGGGTCCTGCTGACAGCCAAAACATCAAAACTCGTGGTATCAAAGACTATGCATTTCTCATGATGCGCAAGCATGGTTCTCCTATGCACTTCCGCGAAGTTGCAAAGGCTATCACTGATACATTTGGACGAAAGACACACATCGCAACTACGCACAATGAGCTCATCAAGGATCCTCGCTTTGTACTCGTCGGTCGTGGATACTACGCACTCGCAGAATGGGGTTACAAGCCTGGTGTTGTCCGTGATGTCATCAAAGAAATTATCCAAAAGGAAGGTCCGCTTTCAAAAGAAGAAGTCATTGACCGTGTACTCAAGGAACGTTTTCTCAAGAAAAACACTATCCTCGTCAATCTCCAGAATCCAAAGTACTTCAAGAAAACTGCAGATGGTCGCTATACAATTGCTGGAAAGTAACTGATAATCAAACTATATGGCAGATGCACCAAGTGGAGGCGGAAGTGGATGGGGAGCGTTTGAAATCGCTCTCCTTGTCCTACTTGTTATTGGTCTTTTGAGTCGACTAAATGGGGACCCTATTGCAGTCGACACGTCTACACCCGCAAAAACTCAGACAATCGAATCGGTACAGGATGATACGACTGCTCGTTGTGGACTATTGGTCTCCCGTCCGCACTCACTTGAAAGTGTTAATGGTTTTGTAACACTCATGGGTACAGTGGGTACGTGCAACTGGGTTGTCGACAATGGCACTGCGCTGTACGCACAAGTGATTGATTTTAAAGGGGTGCCTGTATCGTCGTATACCGCTGTTTCTGCAGGTATAGCGGCGATTGATGGTACAGCTCCGTTTACCGCAAGTATTCCTTTTACCGTCACTCCTACGACAACAAAAGGCTACATTATTTTGCTCCCTGCAAAACAGGTCACTAGTGACGCTGTTACAATCCGTATTCCACTGACATTTCAAAAATAAACAGCGATAGTTTTTTTAAAATGCTATACTGTTTGCCATGCAAGCCCAACTCTTATTGGCATCAGTTCTCAATCACGCGGCTATTTTTATTGTACTTGTCGTTGTCGCTGTTGTAGCATGGAATCTATGGATGATGTATATCACTACAGCATATCTCAATAGTATCCCTTGGGTACTGCTTGAAATCACTCCACCAAAAGAAGTATTCAAATCTCCAGAGGCAATGGAGTTGGTATTGAACGCACTGCATGGCGGAGATGCAACCAATGCATACCTCAAATATTGGAAAGGGGAAGTCGGGCAAAACTTCTCGCTTGAAATTGCGTCTATTGAAGGAAGTATTCATTTTTATGCACGCTTTCATAGTAAGTTCCAAAAAGCATTTGAAGCACAACTCTACTCTCAGTACCCCGCTGCCATCATTCGTGAAGTGCCTGACTATACGAAAAGTGTGCCCGAGTATGTCAAAGGCGGATCGCTCAAACTCTTTGGATACAATCTCAAGCTTGCAAAGGATGATCCGTACCCGATCAAAACCTATATCGATTATGGGCTCGACCGTGCGATTGGGTCGCTTGATGAAGAACAGCGTATCGATCCGATCACTCCAATGTTGGAAACGATGGGCTCTATTGGTATTGGAGAGCAGATATGGGTACAGATTAACATCCGAAAGGAAACCAAACGCTATGAAGTGAAAAATAGCAAAGGCGAAATAGAAAAAGGTAAGAGCTGGAAGGATAAAGCACGAGAGATCATCGCGGGTATTCAGAGCAAGCTTGATATCACTGATCCGGTGACTGGCAAGGTGAC
>CAYUDJ010000045.1:0-2671 GCA_964443635.1 uncultured Candidatus Saccharibacteria bacterium
GGACACGATCGTCCACTCCTTCATAGCGACCACAAATAAATACGACGTCGGTATAGGACTTTGCGAACTTTGCCGCCACGGTGTTCGTAAACATTGTGCCTGATGGAGAAAGCATGACTACCTTTCTTCGACGCGACGTAGCCTTGGCGGAGTCGGTAAACTTCAATTTTGCAAATGCATTGAGTATCGGCTCGGCAGTCATGACCATACCCGGGCCTCCTCCATAGGGACGTTCGTCAGTCTTGCGATGTTTGTCCTTTGAAAATTCACGGATATTTTTCACGTCAAAAGACGCGAGCTTCTTTTCAGCTGCGCGTTTGAGCATACTCTCGCCGAGATAGCTTGAGATCATTTCTGGAAATATGGTGAGGAAATGGAATTTCATAAATAAATACTAGGTTGAAATGTATATAAAGTCAAAAAAAAGAAAACAGGTAGTACGTTTAATACTACCTGTTGGTACCCAGCGTTCGACCGCCTTCCCTAAAAACCGTTCCGGTTGAGCCAACCCATAACAGTTGGATAAAATAAAATATAAATCTAATCAAAACCATAAATTTCGTTAACCACGTTATGATAAGGTTATCTGTAGAATAGTCTTCTCTTTAATTCTATACGTAGCATAGAAACAGAAGTGTAACTGCTTTAGATTTATATTGGTGAGGCCAACGCCCTCGCACCTGCTGTAAAATGAACCCGTTTTATAATTAAGCTTATCTTAGCATTTTATTTAAACTTTGTCAAGCAATATAAAATCCCCTATTTCTAGGAAATTTTAAGGCTTTATTTATAAGGACGGATTAGAGATCCTTCAGGTCAGCCATTGCATCATCGAGGTTTGCGACATCAGGCTGACGCTCGTAGCCTTCAGGTTCATTGATCTTGAGGTTCACGCGAGCATTGTGCTTCATACCCACAACACGGAGGAGTGTACGGATTGCCTTGGCGGTATTGCCTTGGCGGCCAATAATCTTGCCCATATCATTTTGATTCACGGAGAGGGTGAGGAGTACTCCCATCTCATCTACAGTACGATCAATCTTCACATCGTTCGGGTTTTCAACAAGTGCTTTTATTAAAAATTCAAGAAATTCTTTGTCTGACATATCGGTATTATTCGTTACTACTAATCATGTATAAGTATAGCGTCGCTTCGGCATAAAAGAAAATCCCCAGTTGGGGAATTCTTTATTATTTCTTCTTGAGTTCCTTGCGCTTTACAGTCGGTGCTTTCTTTGAGAGAACGTTCTTTGCGCGACCTTCGATGAGTCCGTTCTTCACCAGCATATTGTGTGCTGTGTCGGATACTTGAACACCGTTCTTGAGCCAGTGACTGATGCGTTCCTTTTTCAATACTACAAGGTCATTCTTGAGAGTGTATGAACCGAGGATTTCCAAAAACTTCCCGCTTTGGCTTGCGTTCTTTGCTTCGGTGACCACGAGGCGGAATGCTGCTTCGTTTTTGCGGCCAATACGTTGTAATCTGATCTTTAACATGTAGCCGTGATAATAGCAGATTATAAAAAATGCGTCAATGCGGACAATGTGGTACAGTAGCACCTATATATGGAACAAGTAACTATCGGCGCGCAATTCGAAGGATCAATTAACATCAGCACCAAGGGCATCGGCTACGTCAAAGTCCGCGATCTCGGCATTTCTATTGAAGTCCCCCGTGACGCACTCAACCGGGCCTTTCATAGCGACATAGTCAAAGTTGAGGTCACCGGTCTTCCTCGCGATGCAAATACTCAAGGAAAAGTTGTCGATATCGTTCGTCGTGCAAAAGTCGGCTATGCCGGAACACTTTCATTTGAACAAGGTGCTCACTGTATCGTGACCAATGATGGGCGCATGTACACACCGATCACGGTTGCCACAGACAAGCTCAATGGCGCAGCAAAAGGTGACAAAGTATTTTGTGCAATCACTGACTGGGCTGATCCCATGGCAGCACCGAGTGGTGAAGTCGTCCGTGTCCTCGGCAAGCCGATGGAGAACAATGCCGAGATGCTTTCGCTTGCATTGGAGAAAGGATTTGATAATCAATATCCACCAGAAGTTGATGCGGAAGCAAAGATCATCAGCGAGCACGGCATCAGTGAAGAGGAAAAGAATGGACGACGGGACTTCCGCCAGATCACAACCTTTACCATCGACCCTGAGGATGCAAAAGACTTTGATGATGCAATATCTGTACAATTCCTCGATGATGGAAAGGTAGAAGTCGGAATTCATATTGCCGACGTCTCTCACTATGTGCGTCCTGATACTGCGCTTGATAAAGAAGCATACCGCCGCGCAACATCCGTATACCTCGTTGACCGTACAATCCCAATGCTTCCTGAAGCATTATCTAATGACTTGTGTTCATTGAACCCTGATGTTGATCGTCTCACCATGAGTGCAGTGTTTATTTTTGACAAAGGTATGAACGTCGTTGATGAATGGTATGGCAAGACCGTTATTCACTCGCACCAGCGCTATAGTTATGAATCAGCACAGAAAGTACTCGACACCAAAGAAGGTCCATTTTTGAAAGAATTGGAGTCTGCACTTGCAATCGCCCAGAACCTCGAGAAAAAACGATTTGAAGCTGGTGCAATGGTGCTCGATACTGAAGAAGTAAAATTCCAGCTCGATGAAAACGGTGTACCGATTGGTGTCTATA
>CAYUDJ010000046.1:0-2551 GCA_964443635.1 uncultured Candidatus Saccharibacteria bacterium
TTTGGTGATGGATTTTCAATGTCGATCAAACGCTTGTGTACGCGCATCTCGAACTGCTCGCGCGAGTTCTTGTAGATGAACGGAGAGCGGTTGACGGTGTATTTCTTGATCTCAGTAGGAAGCGGGATCGGTCCACGAACCTTCGCGTCATGACGGATGGCAGTGTCCACGATCTGCTTTACTGATGCATCGAGAACTTTGTTTTCATAGGCACGTACTCGGATGCGAAGCATGCTCTGTACGTCCTCTTTAGTTTTCTTTGTTGTTTTTGTAGCCATAATTGGAATGAACTCAGTAGGGATTCGATGGTCAAGCAATGGGTTCTAATGTTTCTATTGCGAGTATCGAGTGTCCTCCACTAATTATTTCTTTACGCAATAACCTTGGTTACAACACCTGCACCAACAGTTCGTCCACCCTCTCGGATAGCGAAGTGCATCTGGTCTTCAAGTGCAACTGGTACAACGAGCTTCACTGTTACCTTAACAGTGTCACCTGGCATAACCATTTCAGTTCCTGATGGAAGTGTTACTTCACCAGTTACGTCAGTTGTACGAACGTAGAACTGAGGCTTGTAGCCGTTGATGAATGGAGTGTGGCGACCACCTTCTTCCTTCTTCAATACGTATACTTCAGCTTCGAATTCTGTGTGAGGCTTCACTGATCCGGTAAATGCAAGAACCTGACCACGAGTGAGATCTTCCTTTTTAACACCTCGGAGAAGGATACCTGCGTTGTCGCCGGCCATACCACTGTCGAGCTGCTTGTTGAACATTTCAATACCAGTAACAGTAGTCTTCTGAGTATCCTTGATACCAACGATTTCTACTTCCTGACCAACCTTTACCTGTCCGCGTTCGATACGGCCTGTTACAACAGTACCGCGACCTTCAATAGAGAAGATGTCTTCGATCGGCATGAGGAATGGCTTGTCGAGATCACGTTCTGGAAGTGGGATGTAAGTGTCGAGAGCGTTTGCAAGCTCCATAACCTTCTGTGCCCATGGATCTTCGATAGATGTTGATTCCAATGCCTTGAGACCTGAACCACGGATAACTGGACAATCCTTGTCGAATCCTTGCTTTTCAAGAATTTCACGGATTTCTTCTTCCACGAGTTCGATCATGTCCTGATCATCAACCATGTCGCACTTGTTCAAAAATACGATGATTTTTGGAACACCAACTTGTTTTGCAAGGAGGATGTGCTCACGAGTCTGTGGCATTGCACCATCAGTTGCTGCAACCACGATGATTGCACCGTCCATCTGAGCAGCACCGGTAATCATGTTCTTGATGTAGTCGGCGTGTCCTGGAGCGTCGATGTGTGCGTAGTGACGGGTAGCAGTCTCATACTCGTTGTGCGAGATGTTGATTGTGATACCACGTGCTTTTTCTTCAGGTGCGCCGTCGATGTCGCCAACGCCCTTCAACTTAACGGTGTTTCCGTTCATGTTCAAAACATGAAGGATAGCTGCGGTAAGCGTGGTCTTTCCGTGGTCAACGTGACCGATGGTACCAACGTTTACGTGCGGCTTGTCTCTCTTAAATGCTTCTGCCATATAAGTAAAATTTGTACTAATTGATAATAAATCTGCTAAATTGCAAAAAATTTGCAAACAAAAACAACGCGAAATGCGTAGGGCCTCATTGTAGCTGGTTTTAAAAAGGGTGTCAATAAAAAAAGCCTTTACAAGTGCATTGTAAGGGCTGTGGCTAATGAGAATGTCTTTTACACAAGACTCCGGTGTATTTCAACAAGATTTTGCTGAAAATGCTTGGCAATCATATCAATTTTCTGATAATTTGGGTCATTGAGATCAATAGTGATTTCAACCTTGGCAGCAGAATTTTTTATCCGCTTGAATTCCAATAAGTAATGATACCCCTGAAAGTTGGGGTCTGTTTTCTCTTTACCTTTACAGTGATAACCAGGAGTGTTTTTTAGAAGTATTTTTAATTCATAGACATCCTTACTCCAAAAAAATAATGCTGCTAACTGAATGTTTTGAAACATAAAAAATATTTTCTTTGTTTCACTTTCAGAGGAAGACGTGTGAAGTGTTGGAATACGGGATTCAGTAAAGTGTCGATCTGAACCTTTGATAAAATCACTTATTTTATCAGATAATTTTTTTGAAAAGAAAGTTTTCTTTTCGGTCACTGGTTTGGCTGTTACTGGTGCTGTCATATCTCTATTTGGTTTTAAATTTTCATTACTATATCACCTTTATATAAAATGTCAAAAAACCACCCTTTTTGAGGGTGGTTTTTCTTTTTAAGTATTTATGTTCGAGACTTGATAATCGTATCTGCAACGTTCTGTGGCACGATATCATAGCGGAGGAATTCCATGGTGAATCCTGCGCGTCCTTCGGTCATAGAACGAAGAGATGTCATGTATCCGAACATTTCAGAAAGTGGCACAACAGCGTTCACTACTTGGTTCATACCACGAGTTTCCATCCCTTCGATGAGTCCACGACGTGATGAGAGTGATCCGGTAACATCTCCGAGGAATTTGTCCGGAGCAACCACTTCGACTTTCATCA
>CAYUDJ010000047.1:0-2513 GCA_964443635.1 uncultured Candidatus Saccharibacteria bacterium
ACACGTCCTGCAGTATCGATAACCTTTTCGTTACCAGTATAAAATGGATGAGATGAACTTGAGATTTCAACACGATACAACGGATATTCTTTGCCGTTAAATGTTCCTGTTTCAGTAGTCGCAACTGTTGACCCGATCAAAATCTGGGTGTCTGATGAGTTGTCATAAAACAACACGTCGCGAAAGTTGGTTGGATGAGTGTCTTTTTTCATAGGAAGCTATTGTAGCACAAGGCGAATATTTTTCAAGTGACCCCCCTGTTTAGCGTCGGGAAACCCCATATTTCTCCAAATAGTCGATATCTGCCTGGAATTGCAAGGCAAATGCCATCACAGAGTTACCGTAGAAGCTATTTGCAGGCTTTTTACCATCACAGGCACGGCCTGAGTAGTACTTACACGCAGCATTGCGCTCATTGGCCTCCCCTCCTACTCCTCCTCGGTCTTTGAGGTAAATAGCAGATGCCATGATGGCGTCGCGTGGGTTCCATGGGTTGGCAGTGCCCACACCGAGCGCGGCACTAACACGTGCGGCAACGGACTTCCATGTCGTCGGAATAAACTGCGTAGGACCCATACCTCCACCCCATCCTGCCCCAAACGGACATGAGACAGGTGTAGTCTCAGGATTAAGTCCGAGAGCTGCTGTAATTTCCAAAAATATTGTCTGGTCGTCACGAGATGACTTACCTGCTGCTTTCTGCGCAGGACCAGGCATGACATTCTTGTAGCTCTTTGATACCGGATCTCCAGCACGGTTACATGTACCAACATTTGCTCCGAAACTCGACTCTTGTTTTAAAATAGCAAGAATAAATGCCGGACGAACACCAGTTACAGCTGAAGCAGACTTTGCATATGCATATGCATCTCCGAACGGAATAGCCTTGGTTGCCCCACCGGCAAAGCTGAAGAGTTTACTTTGGATCGCAGACACTTTCTTTTGCTGTTCTGCAACAGTAGCAGCAACTTTTTGTTCTTCAGTCTTACTAGTACTGAGGAGTGCTTTTGCCTGACTTTCAGATGCTTGGATTTGTTTCTTTTGAAACTCGAGCGCCGCTTTGGCATCAAGTGTTTGTGCTTGTTTATCCTGCAAATCCTGCTTTTGGTCTTCGGTACTGCTCTTGATTTCCTTTACTTTGTTCAGCGATGCGTACAGTGACTGTTTGATTGATAAAAAATCATCGAGATCTTGATAAAAGTCTGTAACGGCCTGTGAAGAAAGTAATACGTATGCGGCACCCTTTTGGTCAATCTCGTTTGTTCGCTTGATCAACTGTGTCATTGAGTCGTGTTGACGATCAAGCTCATTGGAAAGCTCATTAATGGTCCGCTGTTTTTCGGTAATCTGTTTTGACAGCACGCCAATCGAGTTGATTTTGTCCTTGATCTTGCTTTGCGTAGAGTTGATTTGAGAAATAATAGCGTTTACATTGCTCTGCAATGCACCACTTTTCTGTTTTTGCGCAGCGAGTTGACTTTGGAGCTCTTTGAGTCGTGCTGTTTCTACTGCGTAGTCCTTACACGCCTGGACGATATCCTCTGATGTCGGATTGGCACATACCGCAGGCTGTGTATCTGCAGCTTCAGTTGAGAGTATTTTTACTCCTATACCACCACCAATAACAAGTACTACCCACGCAAAAACAAAAAAAGCCTTTTTGGTCATATCCATAAGACTTTCATTGTACCAAATTATTACATTCAGCAAAAGCTATTCAGCAGGAGCTTCTTCTTCTTTCTTACCTTTCTTTTCTACTTCAATAGCAGAGAGGTCCAGGACAGGAGCTTCTTCCACTTCTTCTTTAAATGCAGAAACAAGCGCTACTACTTCGTCAGCTTCACTGATCATAGTCACACCCTTTGGAAGAGCGATATCACTGACATGGATCTGATCTTCAGTCGTTGCAAGACGAGTCACGTCAACCTCAACTGAGTGTGGGAGATTTGCAGGCAAAGCCGATACCTGTACTTCATGAAGTACTTTTACGAGTGTACCGGTACCAGTCTTTTCAGCTTCGGCAAGACCGATAAATTCGATTGGTACTGCAACTTCGATTTCCTTATTCATATCAACAACGAGAAAATCCACATGTACAGCGTTATCACTGACTGGGTCACGCTGGATATCATGAATCATAGTGTTGATCTTTTCTCCACCAATGGTGAGGGTGACGGTTGTAGTCTCACCTGCATCCTTCCATGCCTTGTTAAATTCTTTTGCAGATACTGCAATAGATACCGCATCTGAACCAGCACCGTAATACACAGCGGGTATAAGCTCTTCTGCGCGAAGGTCAGTCAGGCTTTTATTTGATCGTGATTGTGCGGAAAGGGTTATAGTCATAGTCGTACAAGTATACTGAAAAAGCTGATTTGCGCAACCCCCTCTCTGACTCTAGGAACCGTGTTCTGTATTATGGCTTTTGACCAGGTGGCTCGTAATGTACTCAAAGGATCCCCCTACTTTCTTGCCAGGATTGAAGATGTTCAATGGGTCAAATATCGCCTTGG
>CAYUDJ010000048.1:0-2310 GCA_964443635.1 uncultured Candidatus Saccharibacteria bacterium
TGCTCCCCCGGTAAGATTCGAACTTACGGCCAATCGCTTAACAGGCGACCGCTCTACCGCTGAGCTACAGGGGAATGTATTTTAGAACTTCGAGACTATAGCATTTTTATGCACGGCCTTCAATAGAGGTTCACGAGAGATTTAGTCTCTCGGATCACGCAGACGAAAGTCGTCATTGGTGACAGATCGGAGACGTGGGTCTGGCTTGTTCCAGAAATCAAAGTGGCCGACGCCATAGCCTTCAGGTGGGGTAGCTAGGAGCGCACGGTCATCTGCCGGGAGCGCATCTGTCATCCAGCTGCCTGGCATGACTGCCGTCGGGGCAAACCATTCGCCGCGCGCAAAGAGCGGTGCTGCCCACCAGACGAAAACTATGAGGAATACTATTGCCAAAACCTTGCCCATAAGGCTATACTACAACGCATTTTCAATTTTTCAAGTAATATCACCACCACAACACACCATGCAATATTTCACTAAAAAAACCAAGATTGTCGCAACTATCGGTCCAGTCACCGAGAGCAAAGAAGCATTTACTCGTATTCTCAAAGCAGGCGTGAACGTTGCTCGCATCAACATGAGTCATGGTACCTATGATGAACAGTCAAAAAAGATCAAGAATATCAAAGCAGCATCAAAGAAAGAAAATATTCCCGTTGCAATCTTGCTCGATCTCTGTGGTCCAAAGATTCGTATTGGGGACTTCAAGAATGGCCCCGTGGAACTTATTGCGGGACAAGAACTCATTCTCACCGGCGAGCAGTGTGAAGGAGATGTAACACGCGTGCATTTCAACTATCCCCACATCGCAACTGACATCAAGCCGGGCATGATCCTCATGGTGGATGATGGAAAAAAGAAACTCGAAGTTGTTAAAGTAAAAGGACTCGATATCTATACCAAGGTCATCATTGGTGGTACGACCAAGGGTCGTCGTGGGGTCAATATCCCGGGTGCGTATCTTTCTATTGATGCGCTCACTGCAAAGGATAAAAAGGATCTCGTATTCGGACTTGAACAAGGGGTAGACTTTGTCGCCCTCTCATTTGTCCGTACCGCAGGAGATATCGAAGTGCTCCGCAAACTGTTGAAGAAGTACAACTCATCTGCACAGATTGTTGCAAAGATTGAGACTGAAGAAGCGATTGAAAACATTGATGCGATTATCAAGGCAACAGACGTCATCATGGTTGCTCGTGGAGATCTCGCGATTGAGGTTGGTCCAGAGAAAGTGCCGTCATATCAGAAGCAGATGATTCGCAAGTGTAATGAGGCAGGCAAGCCAGTGATCGTTGCGACGCAGATGCTTGAAAGTATGATCACCACTGCAGTACCGACTCGTGCAGAAGTCTCTGACGTTGCCAATGCAATCTTTGATGGAGCAGATGCGGTGATGCTCTCAGAGGAAACAACGCTCGGCAAATACCCGCTTGAGGCAGTTGAGATGATGAGTGGTATTGCAATCCGAACTGAAGCAGAGATTGGTACGCATCGTCGTCACAAGGTGCACAACAACAGCATTGTTGACTCAGTATCATCCTCAGTGGTTCACATCGCCGAGGACGTCGGTGCTAGTGCGATTGTCGCATTGACTGAGACGGGTTCGACTGCACGTGTTGTTGCTCGCTACAAGCCCCAGCAGCCAATCATTGCATTCACTCCGTATGACAGCGTGCTCCGCCAACTTTTGCTCGTGTACGGCTGCTATCCAGTCAAGATCAAGCCATTCCAATATGTCGCCCAGATCATCCCGACGGTCAATATGATCCTTAAAAAGGAAGGGATTGCAAAAAAAGACGATATTACTATTGTCTCTGCTGGTGTACCGTTTCGTGTGGCAGGAAGCACCAATATGCTCATGGTGCTGAAGGTGGAATAATCCACTTTGCGTATTCGAAGAAGTGGTATACTAAAGGTATGACCATTTCAATCAAAGCAACGAATCTTGAACTGACCCCCGCATTAAAGGATTATTCAGAAAAGCGTCTCCGTTCTATTGAAAAACTCACCGCCGGTGAACCGACGATACTTGTTGATATTGGCATGACGAGTGCCCATCACAAAAGTGGTGATATATTCACTGCTGAAGTGAATGTCACAACTCCATTGGGTAAGCAATATTTTGCTTCGTCTCAGAAGCCTGATCTCTATGAAGCGATTGATGATGTACGGAGTGAAATCATTCGCGAACTCTCGAGTGCAAAAGGAAAAAAAGAAACACTCTTTCGCCGTGGTGCAAAAAAAGTCAAAGATTTAATGCGAGGATTTAGAAAATAGTTCGTACGCAATCCGCTTTCCATTTTCAGGAAT
>CAYUDJ010000049.1:0-2190 GCA_964443635.1 uncultured Candidatus Saccharibacteria bacterium
CCCCCTACTTTCTTGCCAGGATTGAAGATGTTCAATGGGTCAAATATCGCCTTGGTTTTTGCAAAGAGATCAATGATTTCCGGAGTATACATATATGGAAGAAATGGTGTACGGATGATGCCATCATTGTGTTCTGCAGTGATTGAACCTTTATAATCAGCAACCAATTTATAGACTCTCTTTGAGAGCTCAAGGATGATGTCACTTGAGATCGGGTTGTCGAGATCCATCAATGGAATGATGTGGAAGTTACCATTTCCTGCGTGTCCGGCAATCGTATAGACAAGTTTGTACTCTGCGAGTATCAATTCAAGCTGCGGCAAGAACACTGGCATCTGATGTGGAGACACAATGATGTCATCAATAAACGGTGCAGTGCGCTTGCCCTTCACATGATTGCGAAGCAGGTTAAAACTTTCACGTCTGATCTTCCAGTATTTCTCAACTTCAGACTTACTCGATGCAATATGAGTATTGTATTTAAATGGAGCAACTGCTTTTTTGATTGCCTTTGCACGAGTGAGAAGCTCGGCTTCATCATCCCCTGTCACTTCAGCCATGAGGATGAGCTTTGGTACACCACCAACGAGTACGCGCAACATATCAGGGATGAATTGAATCGCAAGCTTGATCGCTGCAAATGGCCCAAGTACTTTGAAAAAATCAAATGCATAGTGCATTGCAAGCTTCATCGAGTAGTCGTCATAACTTTCAAAACTTTCTGGTTCGTATCGCATGATCGTATCGACGATATCTCCGAGTTTCTCAATACTCGACATATACATGACAACCATTTTTGAAAACTTCGGCACTGGTACCAGACCGAGCTCGACCTGTGTCGTCATTGCAAGTGTCCCCTGACTACCTACAATAAGCTTGTTGAGATCAAATATTCCTGTTTCTCGATCCCATACATTCCACAAATAATAACCGGCAGAGTTTTTGGTCACAGTCGGACGTGCTGCCTTAATGGTGTCATAGTTCGTATCAAGTAACTCAAAGAGTTCACGATAGACCTGCCCCTCAAAGTTTTTTTGTTTCATCTTGTCGTCAAGCTCTGCTTTGGTCAGCGGCTTGATTTCATATTCATTTCCGTCAGCAAATACTGCCTTTTGCTTGAGGACATAGCGTTCAGTCTTGCCATACTTGATAGATTTCTCACCGCCACTATTGTTGCCGACCATACCACCGATTGCATTGATCCCTTTTGACGCCGTATATGAAGGCATGATGCGATTGCGTTTCAATGTTGCCGCCTCAAAATCGCGATAGTACACACCAGGCTCTGCAACACCTCGCTGATCATCAACGGAAATGATGCGATTCATGTATTTTGTAAAGTCCATGATAATGGATTCATTGAGCGGTCCACCTGACATGTCGGTACCAGCAGAGCGTGCGGTCAGTGATATCTCTGGTTCAGATTCTTTGTGTTCGCCGACATAGGTCACCAGTGCCTGTACATCAGCACTATCTTTTGGAAATACCACCGCAGTAGGTCGCACTTCAAAGAGGCTCGCATCGCGCGAATACATATCAAGTGTCGCGTCATCTGCCATAACTTCGCCGTGCAACTTTTTCTGAAGGTCTGAAACGTTGAGCATATTATCCGATCTTATTAAAAATTTTGAGCTTCTCGGTCACCGTATGTTCCATTGCGAGGCTTGCGTTGCTGCCGTATTTGTACGGTGCAATATCGTCAGGATGTGCAGCGATATAGGCCTTGAGTGCATCGGTATACGCACGGCGAAGTTCGGTATTTACATGGATAATAGAAATACCGGCATCGATTGCAGCCACAAAGTCTACTTCATTGCCACTGCCCCCATGGAGGACAAGGGGGGTTGATATCGTACTCGAAATAGCTTTGATAGACTCAATATTGAGACGTGGCTTGTCACCAGTTTTGAGCATGCCGTGGAATGTCCCCACTGCTGGCGCAAATAGATCAGCATTTGTTGCATCAATAAACTGCTTTGCCTCGTCAGGGTTGGTAATCATCGCAACCCCTGCTGGTGCTTGGTCACGCATCTGTGAGCCCTCGCCAATATAACCGAGCTCAACTTCGAGCAATACATCGCGACCAGTTGTTGTGCTAACCTTGCGAGCGTACTCAACACATTGTTTGGACTGTTCAATATTTTCTTCAAATGAAAGTTTTGCGCCATCAAAGATTGCACTATCAAATCC
>CAYUDJ010000050.1:0-2154 GCA_964443635.1 uncultured Candidatus Saccharibacteria bacterium
CTCGCGCTTGCACTCGCTTTTTTCAAATACAATGACAAGCCGTTTATTCATCTCCTGGAGTCTCTGGTACGATTTTATATTCGTTCACGGCTGTATCTCTGGCATAAACAAGTTCCTGCACAATCGGCACGCACTGTACCTGAAGGCAAAGTATCAACCTCCCGTGCTACACTAACCGAGAGCAAACTCAAGACACTGTCGTGGAGTCTGGATGTTATCAATCCGGCTGATAAACAACAATAGTATGGCAAACTTCGGCACACCAGCCCAACAATTCGTTCCAGTACAAGAAGTGCGCGACGGAGTCGTCATTTTGAAAGACGGCACCATGTGCATGGTAGTACTCGTCTCCTCCATCAATCTCTCGCTCAAAAACTATGATGAGCAGCGTGCAACACTGATGCAGTTTCAGGGATTCCTCAATACGCTCGACTTTCCGATCCAGATCGTCGTACAGAGTCGTCGCTACGATATTCGTCCTTATATTCTGACGCTCCAAAACCGCCTCAAGGAACAGACTGAGCAGCTCCTCCAGGTACAGACTCGTGAATACATCCAGTTCATTGAGAGTTTCACCGAACAGGTCAACATCATGCGCAAAAGTTTCTTTGTAGTGGTGCCCTATGTGCCACCGATTCTTGATCAAAAGAAAGGTATCGGTAAATTCTTTTCATTCCTTGGCAAAAAACAGGCCTCATCAATTGATACCGTTGGGTCATTTGAAGAAGAACGTACCCAGCTCGAAGAGCGAGTGTCAGTTGTCGAACAAGGTCTCAGTCGTGTAGGACTACGCGTCGCACAGCTCGGCACCGAAGAAGTCATTGAACTCCTCTACAAAACATTCAACCCAGGGGAAAATGTGACACAAAGCAAAGCAAAATAGGCTATACTATACCCATTCATGGGACTCTTTGGTTCAAATAAAAATACTTCACAGGACAAACTCTTGCCGATCTCACCATCGCAGGTATATGAATGGGCGACCATGGAGCTTGCGGACAAGATTGCACCGTCCGCAATCGAGATCACTCCAAAGTCGCTTCGTATCGGAGATAAAATAGTGCGCACCTTTTTCGTCATTTCATACCCACGATTTCTAACCGACAACTGGTTCACTCCGATCATCAACCTCGACAAAATCTTCGACGTTGCTATTTATATTAACCCAATCGAAACATCAGAACTCCTCAAACACTTCCAAAAGAAAATTGCGGAGGTAGAAAGTCAAATCATTGTTCGTCAGCAAAAGGGGCTTGTGCGTGACCCGATGCTCGACACTGCGTATCAGGACCTTGAGGAACTCCGCGACAACCTTACCCAGGCACAGGAAAAGATGTTCAATGTTGGATTTTACATCAGTATTTATGCTGATAACGACAATGATCTCTTCCGTACGGAAAGTGAGATCAAGAGTATGCTCGAGAGCAAGATGATCTACATCAAACCGGCGCTGTTCCAAGAAGAAGATGGGTTCAAAACAGTCACACCGATTGGTGTCGACAAGCTCAATGTCATCCAGAAGCTCAACTCAGAACCTATTTCGAGTATGTTCCCATTCGTATCATTTGATCTCACCGGAGATGAGGGGATTCTCTATGGGGTAAACCGTCACAACTCGTCATTGGTTATCTTTGACCGATTTTCACTCGAAAACTATAACTCAATCATTTTTGCGAAGTCTGGTGCGGGTAAGTCATATGCGACCAAGCTTGAGATTATCCGAACACTCATGTTTGATACCGACGTTATTGTTATCGATCCTGAACGTGAATACGAATACCTTGCCGAGTCCATCGGCGGACGCTATTTCAATATCTCACTCTCATCTGATAACCATATCAACCCCTTTGATCTCCCTATTCCTCGTGTCGATGAGTCTCCAGGGGACATCCTCCGTAGCAACATCATCAACCTCGTCGGGCTGTTCCGTATCATGCTCGGCGGACTTACTGCAGAAGAAGATTCGATTATTGACCGAGCAATTACCGAGACATACGCCCTAAAGGACATTACCGCTGAGAGCGACTTCGCCACAATCGAACCGCCACTTCTTTCTGACTTTGAAATGGTACTCGGTGGTATGGAAGGAACGGAGAGTATCCTCCAGCGTCTCACCAAATACACCCACGGGTCATGGGCAAACTTTATCAACCA
>CAYUDJ010000051.1:0-2089 GCA_964443635.1 uncultured Candidatus Saccharibacteria bacterium
AAAATGATAATATGTAGATATGGAATTATTTTCATACTTTGGATTACATACTGCGTATCTGTTTGTTTTTTCGATCAGCTTGGGTTTGGGTATTGGAGTGTCGGTATTGAGCCACATTCTTTTTCTTTCTGCGGCAGAGGATGGAAAAATATCCCGCGATGAATTTAAGTTGCTCAGTCTGACACGTAAGGTGAGCTGGGTGGCGATTCTCATGTACGGTTTTAGTGGCCTCGGTCTTTTTACACTTGCGTACGAGTCGATGATTGGACTTGGAATCTTTTACGCGAGCATGACTGTTGCGATGATACTTATAGGAAATGAGATAGTATTTTCGTTTCGCCATTTGCCACGCGTGCATGATACGCGTGATGGAGGTGCGGCACTTGACGCATTTGTTCTGGAAAGCGGCGCCGTCTCTCTAGTTTCGTGGATATTTTTGATGTTCCATCATGTCATATACCGGACGGATATTGGATATTTTGCATTCATGGCTCTTTACACGGCTGTGGTTGTCTTTGTTGTACTCGCGACTTGGTTTGTGCGAAGAAATTCCGTGCGACCGCACGATGCCATAATTCTGAAGCGCTCTTTGTTTGCCGCACTCTTGCTCGCGGCGATTTTTACAGGTGCATGGTATGCGAAAGTCGATCGTGTTATCAAACCTGAGGAAATAGGAACGAAAATTCTTACCGAAATTGTTGGCACAACATACACATCAGATGACGTCGCCTTACACAACAACTCCGAAGATTGCTGGCTCATTATCGACAAAAAAGTATTCAATGCTACTGAAGCGTCGCGCTTGCATCCAGCAATGTTTAATTGCGGGCAGGACGTGAGCGAGAATTATCACAAGAATCATGGCAAAGACATACGGGAAAAGATGATGAAATACTACATCGGCGAGCTTCGTGCTGGAAAAGGTATTACTAATGTAGATGTACCGTTCGAGAAGAATAAGACGCTCAAGCCATACCGAGAACTCTATGTGAAAGAAAGTTCGTGGAATCCGCGCGAGCTCATGCTCGTGGTCGAAAAAGATGCCGAAAAGCTCCTTGCGATTGACGGAACGACACATGAGGTAGTCGGGCGGATCCACGATGTCGGGTTTCAGCCACATACATCCGTCTTTTCGTCAGATGCAAAATATATGTACATCATCTCGCGCGATGGATGGCTTACAAAAATAGATCTTGCAACACTAGAACCTATTCTGTCGGTGAGCGTGGGTGAAAATTCACGCGGCACGGCGCTGACAGATAATGATAAATATGTAGCTGTTGGCAATTATGCACCAGGGAATATGGTGATCCTCGATGCGGATTCAATGAAGATACTAAAAACCATACCGCTTATTACGAAGATGGATGGAAAAGATATTGAATCACGCGCAGGAGCAGTTGTTGAAAATGGTAATCGTATCGTGGTTGCGCTTAAGGACACGAACAGTGTCTGGTCTATCGATACTGACAAACCGGATTTCCCTGTCACAAATAAGTTTGAAGGTATCGGCAAAAACGTACCAGCTCTGCACGATGCCTTCCTTACACCAAACGGTAAATACTATATTGTCGCATCGCAGGGTTCCAAGACAGCGTGGGTGCTTGATCTTGAAAAAATGAAGCCAATTGCAGAAGTGGAGACTGGCGAGACGCCACACACCGGCCCCGGTGCGGCATGGGGCGATTACATCTACGTCCCAGCACTCGGGGAAGGTTTGATCACCGTCATTGACACAAAAACTTGGAAGCCAGCAAAATATATAAAAACAGGAGGCCCTGGGCTTTTTGTACGAAGCTATAGCAAAGACCCATCATATCCATACGTTTGGGCGGATACTGCTTTCGGTGACCACAAAGACGAGATATATGTGATAGACGCTCGAGTTAACGAAATTGTGAAAACAATAATCCCTGTTAAGGGTGAGAGTTCATGGCACCCAGAATTTACTTATGATGGTAGATTTGTTTATGTAGTATCTCAATCTGCAAATGAAGTAGAAGTTTATGATGCTCATACATTCGATATTGTAAAGCGAATCAAATCGGATACACCGTCAGCGATATCTAATGTGGGTCTTCGTATTGAG
>CAYUDJ010000052.1:0-2050 GCA_964443635.1 uncultured Candidatus Saccharibacteria bacterium
GCAATGGGTACAATGTGTTGTGTGGTGTTTGGTGTTGCCATGATTTTTATTGTTCAGATATTCCTGCATCGCCATTGAGTTTTTGAGAAAGCATATGTATTGCTCCGCGCCCGACAAACGCAGAAGGATCTGTGATTACAGGAATTTCAGGAGCAATATCATCTTTTGCTACAATCTCCTGTTTTTCGGTCTTTCTCCAAAGATATAGTTTATGTCGGGTAATATAGGAAAAGAGTGCCTCTAAAAAGATTGAGAATGGCCTGTTGTTTACTTTCTGAAACGCTAGGGACCCCGCAAGTGCTCCAATAGGAAGTCCAATAAGCGCAAAGAGGATTATGCTGTCGAGGATAAACCATAGGGTTACGAGGAGTCCTGTACCACCAGCAATGTATACAAATTGTCGCCACGTGAACGGCCCAACGATTTTATCTTCGATCTCAATGAACTGTGGTACCTCAAAGCGCATACAGCCCTATTGTACCGTATGGGTACGTATATATGGACAGACTGTCCACTAACTACTTTGCGGCTTAAGTTGGATTTTCACTATTAAGCGCCGAGATGTCGCTCGCAAGGGTCCTTTTTGCTGCCAGTGAATGGAGAAGTTCTTCACGAGTGAGCGGTTTTGTTCCAGGTTCAGGCACCTTTCGTTCAGTGATCTTCTCGGTCATGCGCGGTTTAAGTAAAAGCGCGTCTCGCGTTTCATTGTCTGCGCCAGGTATTATCGGCGCCATCTCTTCCTCGATGATACCAGTCTCAATTTGCTTGAAGTAGTGATCCATACTTCGGTCAATCTTCTCTGCTTTTGTGTGGTCAATATCAAATTTCATCATGAGAAGTGGTGTGAGTTTTTCTCGCGGAACTAGTCCTAGCATGGCATCTCCCACAAGAATGGCGAAGTCTCGATATTTTTCTGGAGGTAATTGATACACAGTGAATACCTGCTGCAAGAACCAGCCATTTGATTCATACAGTATCTGCACATGTTTAGGAGCACTTTGGAAACGCTCTTCTCGTGTTGCGCTTGTTATTTCGGGATCCATATTTAATAAATTTTATGGGTATCGCTCCTGCATCCTTGAGGAATTAATGTATTTTACTAAGGTAGGGTCTGGAGTCTGGGTACCAGCAAGCATTGTTCGTACGTTTGCTACTACTTTGCGTTGAGTTGCATACTCTACGGAATTGTCTGCAATAATAGCATTAAGGATATCTATGCTGAGTTGTGGCGTTGCAGCAGCATCAGCAAGAATCTTTTCAGGAAGTTTAGCCGCATCTTTTGGCTTTCGTGATTTGATCTCATTTTGAATATCTATCGTACGTGTAGGATTTGTTGCCCCCACAAGGCCTTCGAAGTAGGCAGCCCGTGCCGCGTCAATTTTTTTCAGCTCGCTTTCAACAAAATTTTTACTCTTCTTCATATCCTCGATCTGCGCTGCGGTAAGATATCCTGCATACTTCTCTACGAATTCAAAACCGCGAGCCTCAAGATCACCGACCATTGCCTGCGCAACCATGCGCTTATCGTCGTCAATCTGAGCAACAAGGATTGGTGTCGAGCCAGTCTTTGCTGCCTCCGCAGTACGCCGCGCATTCTCTTCGCGCACCAATTTCTCATCGATGACACCATTTCTTCTCGTCTTGAGCAGATTTTTCTTAGTATCATCAAGCTGCTCATTTTTCTCCTCAAGAAGTTTTTCAATTCGATTATTTGGAGTAATTCCAAGAATTTGTTTGTATACGGCCTCATTTTTCTCAAATGCCTTAAGCAGTGCAGCAGTTTGAGATTCTGTAGCGTTAATAACAGTCCTCTCAAGCTCAATAGGAGTGCCTGAGGTAACTTTCTTCTTCGCAGCTTCAAGCCATGCGTTTTCTTCGTATGCTTTCTTATACCCCTTTTCCTCCTTATCAACGTCAGTAACCGATTGCTTGCTACCAAATTTTGCACCCATTGCTGTAGTTGCAGCAGCTCCTACAGTTGCGCCAAATACCTTCCCCCCTGCACGTGCATACCACTTGTCGCTACCACGTAGTTGCTGTCGATATTTTT
>CAYUDJ010000053.1:0-1941 GCA_964443635.1 uncultured Candidatus Saccharibacteria bacterium
AATGACTACCAGAAGTTCGATGAGAGTGAAGCCGGAGTGTTTAGATGATTTCATAGAAATAAGTGTAGCAAATGGGTAAAAAAAGTCACCCGGGAAGGATGGGCGACTTTAACGAGACTTTGTTTTTTATGCGTAACTTTTGTAGTAGCACTTGTTTATTACCAGCCGGGGTTGTCTTTAGAATGAGACTAGGAACAGCTATTTTTCTTCCAGCAGAGTTTTTGGTTATTTTTTCTACGGTAAATAATTGTTTTTGAGCCAGCGGTTTTGATGTCTTTTGATAGAAAAGGGCTGTAGGAATAATTGTTGCAAGCGCTAATGCCACAACAAAACAAATGGTTAAATTTTTCATGGCGAGTAGTTTTTTTGGAATTGTATACTCAAAAATGTGATATAACAAGGGCATGACATCGGCAACTCTCCAAGCTTCAAAACGCATATGGCAACGCATCGGTCCGACACTTCTCAGACAATATCGTCGCAATGAGACATTCCTCGACTATCAGAATCCCTGGCAGCTCACCGTTGCTGTGACACTTTCCGCGCAGACCACGGATGATATGGTAAATAAAGTCACACCTGCACTGTTTAAAAAATACCCAACGCCAGAGATAATGGCAAAGGGTACTATTCGCGATATAGAGATGCTCGTCAGCAAACTTGGATTTTATCGAGTAAAGGCGAAATATATAAAAGCTGCGGCAGATGTTGTTGTGAAGGAATTCAAGGGAGTTATTCCTCATGATCCAGACTTGATACAAAAAATGCCTGGTATCGGTCGCAAGGGAGCAATCGCGGTGATTTCAAATGCATATCCCAAATATGCGAACATTGGTATACCAGTAGACACTCATGTGATCAGGTTTGTAAAAAGATTTAAACTTACTACCGCGACTGACCCATCAAAGATAGAGCAAGACCTTCTTCAGATCATTCCGAAAAAAGATTGGAAACGCGCCGGCTATGCGATCAAGGAGTATGGGAGAAAGGAAGGAAAAGCGAGGGGGTATAAACCTGAGATTGATCCGCTTATGATACGATTAAAAAACAAATGAAACGTCAAGATTTAGACAAATTAGAATTACCACAAGAACCCGGTGTGTATTTTTGGCGCGATAGTGCTGACAAGATCCTCTATATCGGCAAAGCGACCAATCTGCGCGATCGCGTGCGGTCGTATTTTGCGCCTGACCTGATCAGGGCACGCGGTGCACATATCGTGGATATGGTGTTTAAGACTGAAACAGTTACTTATGAACAAACAAACAGCGTGCTTGAAGCTTTGATTCTCGAAGCAAATCTTATTAAGAAATACCAGCCGTACTACAACACCAAGGAAAAGGATGACAAAAGTTTCAACTGTATCGTCATTACTAAAGAATCATTTCCGCGTGTATTATTAGTCAGACAAAAAGATATTGATACCCGTACCAAGACGAGCAGTATCCCAAAAGAAAAAAGTCGTGTCATCTATGACGTCTTTTTCGGTCCGTATCCGAGCGGGTCATCGTTGCGCGAAGCACTCGGTATCATCCGTCGTATCTTCCCATTCCGTGATCGGGTGAGTGCAATGAAAGACAAAGAAATATTCTATCGTCAGATTGAACTCGCCCCCGATGTCTCAAGTAGTGAAGCTGCAAAAATATATCGTAAAAATATCGGTCACATCAAAAAGATTTTTCAAGGCAAGCTCCAAGTGCTCATCAAAGAGTTGAAACGCGACATGAATGCCGCCGCAAAGAAATTACACTTTGAAGTTGCTGAAGAATTGAAACACAAAGTCTTTGCGCTCGAGCATGTGCAGGATGTGTCGCTGATTAAACGTGATCTCGTGGGGGCACAATCGGATACAGTATTTCGTATCGAAGCCTATGACATAGCCCATCTCTCAGGAAAACAAATGGTTGGTGTGATGACCGTAGTAGGGAATGCGACTGCACA
>CAYUDJ010000054.1:0-1883 GCA_964443635.1 uncultured Candidatus Saccharibacteria bacterium
TACTATTCGAGCGCACTGTCTTGGTGGTTTGTCGCAGGGGTCACACCTCTTCCCATTCCGAACAGAGAAGTTAAGCCCTGTAGAACCGATGATACTCATTAACTTGGGGAAAGTAGGTAGCTGCCAGGACTGTGCGCTTGAATGGTTTTGAATAATCAAACAACAAGCAAAAGATCACCCGAGAGGGTGGTTTTTTGTTTTTTTGACAGGACGCTCCCTACAGAGTACTATCTTGGTATATGAATACAATGGAACAAATGAATTCTGGTGAGAATAGCGGATTATTGGAAAGCCTTAAACAGAAAATGAGGAAACTTCAGACAGTTGTTCTTCTTGCTACTTCTATGTTTGCGGCTCAAGAAACATTTGGGCAAAACACAGCTGAGGAGGCATCTACACTTAATACTGTATTGGGCAATGCAAAAAAAGTTGAACTTGCTGGTACGGGTGTTGAAAACATCAATAAATTACACCACTCCATTGATAGTCTTCTTGAGGTATTACAAGAGCAGGTACTAAGAAATGACTCAACAAAAGAAATTGATTTATCTGTATATGGGTATAAACCAAAAAGACTCAAAGACGCTCACTTGTATAGCTATAAAGATGTAACAATAGGAACTGGCGATGTAGTAAGTTTTGACTTCACTAATAATGAATCAGAGCAATTCAGCTATGGCTCAAATAAAGAAGATAATTGTTCTCTGATGAAGTATAACAAGGATACTAAAACAGAATCGAAAACGATCATATATAACGAATCAAAAGGTCTACACGCTATCGAATCTGAAGGTGATTCTATAGACGAAAATACTGCCCCAGATTTTGAAAAGGATCTCCAAGAAATAAAAAATGAGGTTCAGAAAGTAATTGATGAAACAAAGTAACAAAAAACCACCCAATGGGTGGTTTTTTGTTTGTATCTGTGTCATCATTACACCATGAAATCAATAACCGGAATTTTCAAGAAAGCTTTATTTGTAATAGCACTGTGCGCATTTTTAGTACCAGCAACGACTCATGCTTCATTTTTGAGTAAAATCAAGAGTGGTTTGGAAAATTTGAGTGCTCAGGTGTCCAACCTCAAGGGGCAACTTACCGGGAGCGCAATAGACTCACTCGATCGAACCAAAGAAACTTCTGTGCGTTCGACTGTTGCCATCACTTCATTAAAAAATGATCTAGGTGAAGGTGTTGCGGGAGGATTTACGCGCGATGCTGTTGCGATAAAGAAATTACTTCTTGAGAAATCATTGAGAGGCTCAACGACTACAGGGGTGCCACTGAGTGTTGATCTCAAAATAAACGGATCAGGTACTCCTGCTGCGGTAGTGGATAGATCAAAAATGACAGCGACGTGGACTACTACAGGTGCGAGTATTTGTTTTGCTGCAGGGCACAATGCTCCGACATGGGACAAATCAACGGTCTGGCCACAGGTCGCTATCACACCTGGAGCAGGTTCTCAGGACCTGATGGCTGCACTTGCATTCAATGGAAATATGTCAGACTTGCGATCTATGACCCAGCTGACGATCATGTTGCAATGTTTTGGGGAGGATGGAAGCAATATTGTTGATCAGGTGGTTGTGCCAGTGATCGCTGCTGCTCCTGCTTGTGTAATTAAATCGTTGAGTGCAGATCCAAAGACAGTGAATACTGGTGGCTCGGCAACGCTCTCATGGACAACGACTGGTTGTACCAGTGTAAAGATTGGGGATGATCCAACGATTCGTCCTGCAAATGGATCGATGAGTACTGGCCCTCTTACACGAACGACTACCTACACAATCAAAGCCTCTGATATCAATGGTAAAATAACCACTCTTGGTGGCCCGGTATATGAAGGCCCAGTCTTTCCGGTAATTGTTCGGGTAAAGACG
>CAYUDJ010000055.1:0-1800 GCA_964443635.1 uncultured Candidatus Saccharibacteria bacterium
CCTGTTTGCGCGCGATGGCTGTATGGATAGGACTGAGGACTGCATGTGGATCTCGTGCAGAGTCTCCCAAGTCTTTTGCCTGATCATGGTCGGTATAGAAAATAATAGAGCGATACTGTGTGCCGATGTCATTACCTTGGCGATTGGGCGTCGTCGGATCGTGTGTTGCAAAAAAGACATCAAGAATATCATCGAGCGTTATGATCTGTTCATCAAAGCTGACTTTAATCACCTGAGCATGCCCAGTCGTACCGGTACAAACCTGCTCATAGCTTGGGTTCAGCACAGTCCCACCCATATAGCCGGGTACGACCTCAACCACCCCTTTGAGACTGTGAAATACAGCCTCAGTACACCAAAAACATCCCCCTCCTAGATATATGGTCTCCATATAGTCATTATACTCTTTTCAAATAAAATAAACCCTACGCATCTGCATAGGGTTCATCATTGTAAACAGTGTGATCATAATAGGCTTCAACAACTGTTTGGATCTCTTTAAGATGAGCAGCCTTCTTTTTCTCACTGCGCTCTAGATGTTTTTTGACGCCAACCGCATCTCCTGCTGCAATCCGTTTCAATTCTTTTTTGTAAACCGGTAAATATTTACTCCGTAAGAAGTAGTAATTTTCTGGTTCAAGAAATAGTAAATCGAATATCCAGATTTCAGGGCGACGTTGAGTATGTCGATGTTCTTTATGACGAGTACGACACTCAAAACGTTTTACATGCAGTATTTTTTTAACATGCATCAATGACAGATCTTTCCCACACTGAGGACATTTTGGCCAATGTTTAACCAAATCCTGAAATGCCTTGGCATACGAGAACATGATACCAAAAAATGATGCCGACTTCAGAATAGGAAATGAGTAAAGTGTTACTTCACCATCCTTATCAAAAATCAACACCCAGCCTTGACGTTTATCCTTTGGTCCATTAATCAACGCTGAATAGGTGGTGTATACAACAACCCTTCTTCCTTCGTATGAGTATTGAAACCATACCTGCATTCCTTGTCGTGGACGTCCATCATCGGGCACATCGTGCTCCTTGAGGCTTTGTACCGTTTCCTGATTCGTTCCTCTGATGAACATGATTCCGATAAGATCTCGAAAAAGCTGCGTAAAAAATCCTGGTGTGTCATCAATCCGTTCCATTTTTTCTCGATTTAATTTTTAACAATATTGTGTCTTATTCTCTTTATACCACACTCTACACAAAAAGAAAGACCGCTGTTTGAGCGGTCTTTCTTTAAGAAATATTGTCTATCTCTTATGAGAAATAGATATATGCCATTGAGATCATGATAAGCAATGCGCCGATCAGAGCGAGGTTTTTCAAGAATCCGATACGTTCGTTCATTTTTGCCATTGTGTCATTTTCCTTCCAGAACTGATGCATCATGAAAGTGATCGGCAAGAGTGCGAGCACCAATGCCCACATACCGAGCACCATGTGGAAACCAAGTACGATAGAAAGACCTCCGATGAGGAACAAGATACCACTTGCGATGACACCTACTTTTGCCATAGGTACACCCTTCATTTTTGCATAGCCAGCGAGACCGTCTGCGTTTTTGAAGTGATTGTAGGCGTTATAGATGAAATAACCACCAAAGATGATTCGTCCGATAAAAAATACTGCTACCATAAAATATATAGATTACTACGTGCTAATAACACGCAAAGTATACGCTTTTTATATCGCAACACAACCACCTAACGGCATTATTTTGCTTTCGGTTTTTTTGGTTTTTTAGCGTCTTTACGCTGACTGCTATTTCCTTTTGCCATAGAT
>CAYUDJ010000056.1:0-1798 GCA_964443635.1 uncultured Candidatus Saccharibacteria bacterium
GTTCACACATAAAGACCCTCTCCCGGAAGGGGAGGTTCTTGGTTTCATTTGTGGGCGCAATACTGGCGAAAGGGTTTTTCCGGCCAGCATTATTACTTTGCTAATCTGTTTTGTTTTGCATTATCTTGGGGAACATGACTTCATATCTTTGCTAATAAAGGGATCATTTCTAATGATGCCTGGTCTTCTGATTGGTTTTGCTCTTGCTGGCTTAATCAGGAAAAATCCAAAATTTAGCCCAAAAGTTGAAGCTGTGTTTAAAGCTATCGACAGGGTTGAAGATGGAAAAGTTGATATCAAGGATGTTGTTCGTGATGTCGCAACCGAAGCCCGAGAATTCGGAGAGAAGGTTGTTGATTCTGTAACACGGGGGAGCGATTCAAAGGCTACCCCCATTCAAAAAAGCCCATCACCCCAAGAAGAAACCGAGGCGGTGATGAAACCAAGCCAGCCAAAAGAAAAGAGTTTTGGCGAAGCGCTAAAAGCATTTAAGTCAAGAGGGTAAACAATATGGAAGCAACTACTTCATCTGAAAAAAATGGGTCGGCCCTATATTGGGCCATCACCCATTCATTACAGTTTGTAGGAGCTTTCTTTGCTCGTCATAAGTTCTTGACGATATTGATTGCTCTTATTGCCATATCTTCTGCAATACTGTTTCGTGAGACGTGGCAACCATTTGCGGTAATAGTGAGGCGTTATGCCGCACCAATTACTTTGTCTATGGCAATACTTTGGTTTTTCTGGTTTATTTCAAAAAAATCAATTTGGTGGAAACGTATAGCAAGCATAGTTGTATCTTTTGCACTAGTTGCTGGCTGCGTTGTAATGTATGAATATCTGTCATTATATATTCGTTACCAATCATTTAAAGTTGAAGTGATCGACTCGATTCCTGAAACCGACCATGAACGTATACAACCACTATCTTCTGTACATGCATTAGCTCAGGGGGTTATGGGGGACTCAAGAAACCCTGCCCCTCCTGACTTTGTCTGGATAAAAAATAAGAAAACGGGAAACACAGAGTACCGTTGGATGATGGGTGTTGAACCAAAATTATGGATTGATAAAATCTTCGGTTCAGTTGAAGAAATAATTAATGTTTCTGGAACCGACCCTTCTCCGAGCTTAACACCGGAAAGTAGGGTCGCTGTTAATTTTGCTGTTGGTGAAAACCTTTGGCTTTCAAGCAATGCTAACACAGCAGCAATTCGTGCATTTGATCTAGATATGTTCTTTAATTACGAACCAACAGATGTTAGATATTTGGAAAATGAAAAAGGTGAAGCTGTTGAAGTTATTTCACTGTTACGCTGGAGAGGATTAATTTTCCCATATCCAGAGTTTGGTGGGGTCCTTTTGGTTAATCAAGTAAAAAAGCAAACACCTCAATCATTAACTGAATCATACTTTAAACGAATTCTATTCGGTGCTGGTGAGTGGGTATCACCCGAGAGAATACAAGATTTTTCGTATCTCAAAGGACAAAACATTCTGCCATACCGTGTTTCACGGTACATCGCTGAGAGTCTTCGTTTTATGAATGGATTTATGGCTCCATTCCCTGGATGGCATCAAGGTGATGTACGTATTCCAGATGCAAAAGAAAATCTCAACAAGCAACCGTACGCCACTTTCTTTAAGGCTACAAACGGTATGCCTGAGATGTTATATCATTATTTCTCGCTTGAGCCATTTCTCGCGGGTAACAATGGTCTGGTTGCCAGTGTTCTTATTCCAGCCGATGGCACATCACGTGTTCTTGTGTATCAACATGAGATGCGTAATGAGAGCC
>CAYUDJ010000057.1:0-1761 GCA_964443635.1 uncultured Candidatus Saccharibacteria bacterium
ATTAGAAACGGCGATCGTTGTTGCGATTTCCACCGCCAAAACCTCCACCATTACCACCGCGATTGCCAGCACCTTCTTCCTTTGGACGAGCGATGTCCACGAAGATGGTACGACCATCGAGTTCAGTCTGGTTGAGCTTTTCAGCTGCAGCAGCAGCTTCAGCTTCGGTAGAGAATTCGACAAAGCCGAATCCTTTACTCTTGCCAGTCATCTTGTCCATGATGACGTTTGCACTAGTGACAGTACCAACCTGGGCAAAATATGCTGCTAATCCTTCGTTGTCGGTCTTGAATGCCAAGCTTCCGACGAATACTTTATTGTTCATTTGAAGTTACTTAAATTGCTACTATTATTTGCAACGCACCTGTTCGAGAGGACATTACAACAAAACCACTATACCACCTATTGAGTATCAGTGCTAGGGCCTGCTGTATGTCCTTTGGGAAGGAAGTAGTAGAGCGGAGGAATGATGAGGAGCGCATAACTTGCAGGTATAGATACCAGACATACAAATGCTGCCAGTATGTATACAATCGGTCCTAGAGCGCTCCGATTGCTTCGCAGATGTGCCTGTCCGAGCGACTGATGGATCGTATAGTGGAGTGTTGAGAAACTCAGTGATCCTCCAAAGAGTACGAGACAGTAGCTGAGCATGGCGAGTGGATGAAGCGGATTTTCCCCAATGATACGGGTTGCGAATGGAATAAGGGTGACGAAGAGGAGAAAAAGCATGTTGCTCCACAGGATGCGGCGTTTAGTAAGTGCGCCGAGTTGTTGGGTGAGTTGGTGGTGATTGACCCAAAAGATTGCAATGGTGATAAATGAAAGTACGAAAGTTAAGACAGTTGGAAGAAGTGGCACAAGTTCCCAGAGCGAGCCTCTGATAGTGGAATGAACAAGATGGGGCACATGGAGCTCAAGTGCAAGGAGGGTGATTGCGATAGCAAAGACGCCATCAGAGAATTGTTCAAATCGTGCTTTTGGAATTGGTTGCATGATGAACAGTATACGATAGAAAATGATGAAAAGGTATGATACGTTGACAGGAGTATCTATTTTGTTAAACTGTATGTACAAAGTGCCGCAAGGCTCCGAGAAATCCGCCCATAAGGCGGATTTCGAGTTTTTATATACATGATTTGATTCGCGCTTTCAATTGGTTGAAAAGTTCGTGAGGCATTTCGTAGAGTTTTCGTTGTAATCTTTTGATACTTAATAGTTTCATCTGCGCGACAATAGCTGAAACATGCAGACCATTCGGGTCGGTATAATTGAAATAGAAATCAAAACCTTTTTGCTTAGTGGAGAGCGGTATCACCCAAAACATGTGATTATTAAATTTCTTTATGACGACAATCGGCCGCGAGAAATTGTCACCAGAACCATTTTGTTCATAGCCGATATTTTTGCCAAGCTTCGACATCCACACTTCACCTTCTTTTGGAAAGCGGTCGATAGGAATATCAGTATCGATGTTTTTCTTTATTTCATTCCATGTATCAAACTCGTCCATGGGATAAAGCGTATCATTGCGATATAAAATTAAAATGAAGTTCCTGGAGGTTTTTCATCTGCAAAAGGTTATGATACAGTAGGGCAGTTAGGAACCGGAACGAAAATATGGAGACGTGTCGGAGTGGTCTAACGTACCTCCTTGCTAAGGAGGCGGGCTTTAATCGGCCCCGAGAGTTCGAATCTCTCCGTCTCCGCCAAGAATCACATTTCGAAAAATCAAGGTTGGAAGCCTCGGCGCAAAGCGCC
>CAYUDJ010000058.1:0-1635 GCA_964443635.1 uncultured Candidatus Saccharibacteria bacterium
ATTTCGGCTGGCCGATAATATTGCGCACCAGTGGATTTGCGGTGAATTGACCGATTTTGTTTTGAATCGCTGGTACCGCTTCAGCTGCCATTCGCTCTGTATATTTTGCAAACTCTTCCGTCCAGAATGCCTTGACCGACATGTCTGAAATATTGTTGACCACCTTGGTACGGAACTCCTTGTCAGAGAGCATGCGGTTCACACCGAGGAGTGTCGCGCCTGGATATTCAAGGAGGGCAAGAAGTGTATTAGTGAGAATGTACTCCATACGAGCACTCCAGGCATCAACCCAGATCTTCTTGAACGTCGACATGAGTCCTGAAACGACAAAGTGACGCTTGTCAGCACCCACATCTTCGAGCACATTGAATGAGATAGGGTTGTCAGTATCAAACGGTGCAAAGTAGATGACGTCCTTGATGCGGTGCGCTGGTACATAGTCGAGCATTTTGTCGGCAAACGAACCGTGCGGATCAAGCACTGCAATACCTTCTCCATTCTGGATATCTTGGATTGCCATATTCTCAAGCAGTGTGGATTTACCCACACCGGACTTTCCGATGACGTAGGTATGACGCGTACGATCACGACTCTTGATACCAAATCGTGTTTTTTGGTTGCGAAAATCTGTTTCTGCAAAATACGTGATGCGTTCAGGATCGTAGGGAGCACTCATGTCCTTTAGTATAGCAAACTTTTTGTCACACTAGGCGAGTTTTTCAGGAAACTGTTGCTGCAATTTCTCAATCTTTGGATCGATGACGAGCTGACAGTACGGGGCGTCGCGATGCTGTTGATAGTATCGCTGATGATAACCTTCTGCTGAATAAAACTCTGATGCCGCTGCAATCTGTGTCACAACAAACTTTCCTTCTGGCAGTGTCGCCTGTTTGCGCGCGATGGCTGTATGGATAGGACTGAGGACTGCATGTGGATCTCGCGCAGAATCTCCCAAGTCTTTTGCCTGATCATGGTCGGTATAGAAAATAATGGAGCGATACTGTGTGCCGACATCATTACCTTGGCGGTTGGGCGTCGTCGGATCGTGTGTTGCAAAAAAGACATCAAGAATATCATCAAGTGTTATGACCTGCTCATCAAAACTGACTTTAATCACCTCGGCATGTCCAGTCGTACCAGTACAGATCTGCTCATAGCTTGGGTTCAACACAGTTCCACCCATATAGCCGGGTACGACCTCAACCACCCCTTTAAGACTGTGAAATACAGCCTCCGTACACCAAAAACATCCCCCTCCAAGATATATGGTCTTCATATATCTATTATACCCCTTTTGGAAATAAAAAAGCCCATCAATCAAGATGGGCTCTGTCATTGTAGACAGTGTGATCATAATAAGTTTCAACAACTGTCTGAATCTCTTTAAGATGAGCAGTCTTCTTTTTCTCGCTGCGCTCTAGATGTTTTTTGACGCCAACTGCATCTCCTGCTGCAATCCTCTTCAATTCTTTCTTATAAACTGGTAAATACTTACTCCGTAAGAAGTGGTAATTTTCTGGTTGAAGAAATATCAAATCGAATATCCAGATTTCAGGACGACGTTGAGTATGTCGATGTTCTTTATGAGGAGTACGACACTCAAAACGTTTTACATGCAGTATTTTTTTAACATGC